>JALWJW010000095.1 GCA_026996935.1 Hyphomicrobiales bacterium | reverse complement strand
TGTCACTGGCCCTGATGTGGTGAAAACTGTGACCAATGAAGAAGTAACGGCTGAAGAACTTGGTGGGGCGAGCGTTCACACGACCAAGTCTTCTATTGCCGATGGGGCGTTTGATAATGACGTTGAGTTGTTGTTGCAGATGCGCCGTTTCATCGATTTTTTGCCATCGTCTAATGTTTCTGACGTGCCTGTTTTGCCGACCAATGATGATGCAGAACGGATTGAAATGTCACTGGATACGCTTATTCCTGATAATCCAAATCAGCCTTATGATATGAAAGAGCTCATTCATAAAATGGTTGATGATGGTGATTTCTTTGAATTGCAGGAAAGTTTTGCCGGTAACATTATTACAGGCTTTGGCCGCATGGAAGGCAAGCCTGTTGGTATTATTGCCAATCAGCCGATGGTATTAGCCGGGGTTCTTGACAGTGATGCATCCAGAAAAGCGGCACGCTTTGTGAGGTTTTGTGATTGTTTTTCAATACCTTTAGTCACGTTAGTTGATGTTCCAGGTTTCTTGCCTGGTACAGCGCAAGAATATGGCGGGTTGATTAAGCACGGGGCAAAGCTTCTGTTTGCCTATGCCGAGGCAACAGTACCGAAAATTACTATTATCACCCGTAAAGCCTATGGCGGGGCTTATGATGTGATGTCGTCAAAACATATTCGCGGTGATGTGAACTATGCCTGGCCAACGGCTGAAATTGCTGTGATGGGTGCCAAAGGGGCGGTTGAGATTATCTTTCGTAAAGATATTGGTGATGCTGAGAAAATTGCTGAGCAAACTAAAAATTATGAAGATCGTTTCTGTTCACCGTTCGTTGCGGCTGAACGTGGCTATATTGATGAAGTCATCATGCCGCATAATACCCGGCTGCGTGTTTGCCGCGCGCTTAATATGCTTGCCAATAAGACGGTGGAGAACCCCTGGAAGAAGCACGATAATATTCCATTGTGAGCATAATTGTCTTTACGGCAAAAACGGTGAACCGTTAGTGAATTTTAAACCCCTTATGAATTATTCTACGACCAAAGTAGGTGGGATTTGTAAGGAGAGAGACCTGTGTCAGTTGAGTTTAAGTCACTAGGGGATGCTGTTGCGTATATCAAAAAGGAAGCAATGGTTAGACCACAAGATGTTATTGCATTGCGGCGGTTTGTGTTTTCTGATGGGGTTATATCAGCCAGTGAAGCAGAAGAATTGTACTCATTGGCACGCTCTGGTTTTGCTTGCCCGGAATGGTTAGAGTTTTTTGTTGAAGCGATGACCGACTATGTGGTCAATCAGGCAGAACCTAAAGGCTACGTTTCATCTCAAAATGCCAATTGGTTGATGGATCGTATTCGTGCCAGTGGTGAAATGCCTTCTGCGTTAGAACTTGAAACGCTGGTCAATGTCATCAACAAAGCTAAATCATGCCCTGAAACGCTGTCAGTTTTTGCCCTTGAAATGGTTAAGCAAGGGGTGATTAAAGGTGAGGGTGCTTTGCGTCGTGGCGCAAAACTTGAACCTGGAGTTATTGGTGCCGCAGAAGTTGATCTTCTTCGTCTTGTTCTTTACGGCATGGGGGGGGATGGAAACATTGCTATTTCGCGTGCTGAAGCTGAAGTGTTATTTGATATTAATGACATTGTTGGCGATCAGGCCAATCATCCGTCGTGGCCAGATTTGTTTGTTAAAGCAATAGCCAACTTCCTAATGGCTTCAACCGGCTATAATGTGCCAACTCGACAGGAAGCTTTGCGCTCACAAGAGTGGTTGGATGATGATCGTGCCAGTATTACAGACTTTTTGTCAAAAACCTTTGCAGGTGGTTTGCGTGGTATTTTGAATTCGTATAGCGTTGACGAAGCCTGGGCGAAACGTAATGAAAAGCTTAAAACATCAATTAAAGCCAATGAAGTTGTTGATGCGGGTGAAGCGCAATGGTTGATTGACCGTGTTAAACGCGATGGCAAAATTCATAAAAATGAACGTGCGTTGCTGATGTTTATTAAGGAAACATCGCCTGATATTCACCCTGAGCTTAAGGCTGTGCTCGATCAGGTTGCTTAAAACTTAAACAAGCTTTGCGATCAGGTCGTATTCTTCAGATGCGGTAAACTTAACGGAGACAACATCACCTGCTGTTAAGTGTGCCGCATTTTCTATGAATACATTACCATCAATTTCTGGTGCATCCCATTTTGAGCGGGCAATGGCTTCGCCGTGCTCATGGTCGATTTCATCAACGATCACCTGGCTTTGTTGTCCAACCCGCGCAGCCAATACATCAGCGCTCACTTGAGCCTGGGCTTGCATAAACCGATGCCAGCGTTGTTCTTTTATGTCGTCTGGTATTTGATCTGGGATTGAGTTTGATTTTGCCCCTTCAACAGGTTCATATTTAAAACAACCGGCCCGTTCGATTTTGGCTTCTTTCATCCAATCGAGTAAATACTCGAAATCTTCTTCAGTTTCACCGGGGTAGCCAACGATAAAGGTTGAACGGATGGCAAGGTCTGGACAAATGTCGCGCCATTGCTGGATTTGGCGTAAGGTTTTTTCCTCGTTACCGGGGCGGCGCATTGATTTTAAAACTTTTGGTGAGGCGTGTTGAAATGGAATATCGAGATAGGGAAGCACCAACCCGTCGGCCATAAGTTCAACCACGTCTTTTACGTGCGGATAAGGATAGACATAATGCATCCGCACCCATGCACCCAATTGACCCAACTCTTTAGCAAGGTCATAGAACTTTGTTTTGACTTCCTTACCGTGAAATTTACTAGAGGCGTATTTTGTATCAATGCCATAGGCACTTGTATCCTGAGAAATCACCAGTAATTCTTTAACGTCCGATTTCACCAAGCGTTCTGCTTCATACAAAACTGAGGCGACGGGGCGGCTGGCCAGTTTGCCGCGAATGTCGGGGATGATACAAAAACTGCAGGTGTTGTTGCAGCCTTCGGAAATTTTTAAATAGGCGTAATGTTTGGGCGTAAGCTTTAGCCCGCATTCAGGTACAAGGTCTTTAATCGGGTCGTGGGAGGGGGGTGCAACATCGTGAACGGCAGAGACAACAGCATCATATTGATGAGGACCCGAGACGGCTAAAACCGAAGGGTGAGCGGCGCGAATGATATCTTCTTCGCCACCCATGCAACCGGTGACGATTACTTTGCCATTTTGGGCAATGGCTTCGCCAATCGCTTGGAGGGATTCTTCTTTTGCTGAATCCAAAAAACCGCAGGTGTTGACGATGACCGCGTCGGCACCTTCATAATCAGGTGAGAAAGTATATCCTTGAGCGCGTAAGTCGGTGAGAATGCGTTCGGAATCAACGAGTGCTTTAGGGCAGCCTAAGGAGACCAGACCGATTTTTGGTGGTGATTTTGACACGTGGGCTACTTTCAAGAATCTTCGAGTTGACTTTCTTGCTGTAATAGCACGATTTGTTCGGCATCTGACAGGGTCAATTCCGGCTTTGGTTTTGGGCCGTTACAGCTTTGTGAACAGTTGACATTTATATCATGGCCAAAAATTTCAATTGCATGGCCAACGCCGCGCAAATTCTGTTCACCATAGCTTATCCAATGACCTTCACAGCGTGATCTGAACTCTTTGGAAGCAATGATGTGACTATCGAATTTTTTGGTTAGAGCTTCCAATCTGGCGGCTTCATTTACCGCTGATCCAAAGGCGGAAAAGGTGAGGCGGTCCATTAAACCGACATTGCCGAACATGACGTTGCCGATGTGGAGACCAAGGCCGTATTCGATAGAATCATAACCTTCAGCTTCACGTTCAGCGTTTGCGGCGGCCATTTGGGCCGAGGCGACATGGGCAGCTTGTGCTGCGGCAGTGCAGGCTTTGGTGCGGGCTTGTTTGGTGTTGCTGTCACACGGAAAAATAGCCAGAAAGCCATCGCCAACGAAACTTAGGATCTCTCCACCTGCATCAGAAAAAGCACTGGCGACATTGTCAAAAAATATGTTGAGCGCATCGATATAGGTTTGTCGGCCTAAAGTTTCGGCCATTATTGTAGAACCACGAATGTCACCCATTACGATTGCGGCCCGAATTGTTTCACCGTCACCGCGTCGAATCTGCCCGTCAAGAACTCTGTTGCCAGCCCCTTGGCCCAGATATGTGGTCAAAGCATTTTTGGCTAAATTTTTTAAAACAGCAACTTTGGCAGTGACTGCAAGACGCTTTTGAATGCGCAGGAGTGCTTCGATTTCAGATTCGGAAAAACCGCCAGATTGTGCCGTTGCCCATGAGCCAAAAATACCTTTTCCCGGCTGGTCTTCAAAATTGCGTACAAAAGCGAGGTAGTCTGTCATGCCTTCTTGTTTTAATTCGTTTAATATCGGGTAATCGAAACATTCCCCTTTGTTCAGGCGTCGACGCAAGTGTTGTAAGTCATTGGAGACAAGATAAAAATATGGGCTTTTAGTGTATCGGCTATCCTCGCCCTTTGCTGTATGTCGCAGACCATCAACACTTGTTCCTTTGCCGCGTCGCCAGACAAAGCCCATGGCATTGTATAAAGGATGCAATACTGAAAAGGTGAAATTGACCCGTAAAATAGGTACACCTGCGGCGGCAAGACGTTCGCATGTGCCTGTTACCAGCGACTTTAGATCAACATTGGTCAATGCTTGCGAGACGACCCAATCAGAGACCTCATCAATAAGGGTAATTGACGTTCGTTCGCTCATTTGCTTTTCTTTCTGTAGAATAAATTTTCCAGTTCCATAAAAGATAGCGATTGATGAGATGAATTAAAAGATATTATCAAAATATCGTGTTTACGGGGGGTGATTGCTCATATACTCCTTTTAGTTTCAAATCATAATACTGTGCTGTTTTATAATTTTAGGTTGAGATAAATGTTCAAAAAAATTCTAATTGCCAACCGTGGTGAGATTGCTTGCCGGGTTATAAAAACGGCACGAAAGATGGGTATTGCTACTGTTGCGGTGTTTTCTGATGCAGATAAACGTGCCTTGCATGTTCAAATGGCCGATGAAGCGATAAATATTGGCCCTGCTGCTGCGGCTGAGTCTTATTTGGTGATTGAAAAAATTATCGATGCTTGTAAGCAAACAGGTGCAGAAGCTGTTCACCCCGGGTATGGTTTCTTGTCAGAAAATGCTCATTTTGCAAATGCGCTCAAAGACAATGGTATTGCTTTTATTGGGCCTAATACGCGTGCCATCCAAGTGATGGGCGATAAAATTGAATCCAAGAAATTTGCAGGTGATGCCAATGTTTCGATTGTGCCGGGCCATTTGGGTGAAATTGAAACACCTGAGGATGCAATCAAGATTGCCGATGATATTGGCTACCCAGTGATGATTAAAGCCTCGGCTGGCGGAGGCGGTAAGGGCATGCGGATTGCTCATTCACAAGATGAAGTTGCAGAAGGGTTTCAATTGGCGCGAAATGAGGCGGTTTCATCATTTGGTGATGATCGCATTTTTATTGAAAAATTTATTGTAAATCCGCGTCATATTGAAATTCAGGTATTGGGGGATAAGCACGGTAATGTGATTTATCTCGGTGAACGCGAATGTTCGATTCAACGCCGCAATCAAAAGGTTATTGAAGAGGCTCCATCACCGTTGCTTGATGAGGAAACCCGCAGGAAAATGGGCGAGCAGTCCGTTGCCCTTGCAAAAGCTGTTGATTATGACACGGCTGGAACAGTTGAATTTGTTGTTGGTCAGGATAAAAACTTTTATTTCCTTGAAATGAATACCCGCTTGCAGGTTGAACACCCTGTAACTGAAATGATTACTGGTGTTGATCTGGTCGAGCAAATGATCCGATCGGCGGCAGGTGAAACGCTATCGTTGAAGCAAGAGGATATTCAGCTTAATGGCTGGGCGATTGAAAGCCGGATTTATGCTGAAGATCCTTATCGCAGTTTTATGCCATCCACGGGCCGTCTCGTTCGTTATAACCCACCAGAAGAATCTGTTGAGGACGGGTTGAGCGTTCGCAATGATACCGGGGTTTATGAGGGTGGTGAAATTTCGATGTTTTACGATCCAATGATCGCAAAACTTTGCACCCATGGGCCAGATAGGGCCAGTGCCATTGCACATATGAGTAATGCGTTAGATCGATTTTATATTGATGGTATTGGTCATAATGTACCGT
>JALWJW010000094.1 GCA_026996935.1 Hyphomicrobiales bacterium | reverse complement strand
TGACGTTGCCCAGACCTGCATACATCACCTGAATGCGTGAGAAGTGGGTGATGTAATCGGCATATGTCCAGGCGGCGAGCAACCACAGCAACATGGTGGTCATGATGCCAGGTAAAATTTCTTTCATTTTGTGTCGTTTTACGGGTAGGAATTTATGCCCGATCACCAGCGCGATAAACATCAGTCCTAAGCCGATGGGGTAGCGCAACAGATGAAACCATGAGGTGAAATTATCCAGCCAGTGGATCCAGCTTGCAGCTTTTGCCCACCAAAGTGGTCCAAAAATAATGAGAAATGAAAGGGTGAGCAGAACAAAGGTGCCGCCAATAACAAAGACAATGTTTTGTAAAAACCTGAATAGAAAAAACCGTGTTTCGGCATATCCATACGCCCGATTTAAGCCTGTGCGTATGCTTTCCACCCCGCTTTGGGCGCTGTAAAGCGTGACGGCAATTGAGATGGCCAGCACCGAGCGATCAGGCACGGTGAGGATGGAATGAATATCGTCAGTGAAGGGTTTGACCAAATCGGGCGGGGCAACGGATAATAAATAATCAATGACGGTTTGGGCCAATTGCTCGTTGCCAACAAAGCCGCCAATTGAAGTGAGAAATATCAAAAACGGGAATAAAGCCAAAAGCGAAGAAAACGCAATATTGCCCGCCAGTGGAAAACCGTCGTCTTCATAGAAACGAAAATATATATCAACGAGCAGATTGTTTTTTCTGATGGTTTCTATTTTTGTGATTGTTTTTGCTTTCAAATTAGAGTCTGGCTGGTTTACACTGAATTAGAATGACCAATTCATTTGATTGGAATTCTGGCGTTTCATATTGTGTTTGTGGTTCAACCAAAACATGAAACGCATTAGGACTATGGTTATATTTATTCATCCTCAATGTTAAAAACAAGTTGATTTCGTTAAATGAATAATACTTCTCGTTCCGGTATTACCTGGTTTAATCTGGCTCCGTTGGTTTTTGTTTGTCTGTGGGCAACAGGTTTTATCGGTTCCCGCTTGAGCGCGCCTTATGCTGAGCCGTTGAGTTTTTTGGCGATTAGATTTGCCATTGTGGCGGTTATTTTAAGTTTTGCCAGTTTTGGTTTCAACGCAAAATGGCCAGATGGCAAGACCATGAGATGGGCGTTGTTGACGGGTGTTTTTTCGCAAGGCCTATATCTGGGCGGCGTGTTCTGGGCGATTTATTATGGTATGCCTGCGGGGGTCGCTGCGTTAATTACGGCGTTGCAACCGTTGCTGGTTACGGTTTTGGCCGGGCATGCGCTGGATGAAAAGTCGGGCTGGCTTCATTGGTCAGGCCTAATGATCGGGCTTTTTGGTGTGGCATTGGTGGTGTGGCCAAAACTGACGTTTGATGAGCAAGGCATTACACCTGCAACAGTGGCAGCGATGTTTATTGCTACTTTATCCATTACCATCGGTTCAATTATGCAAAAGCGGTTTTTAAACAATGTGGACATGCGCCCAGCAAATGCTTTGCAGTTTATTGGTGGTGGCGTGGTGGTGTTTATTGGTGCGCTGGTGAGTGAAGATTTTAATATTGTGTGGAATGGTGATGTGATTTTTGCCATGAGCTGGCTGGTGCTGGTTCTTTCATTCGGTGCACTAACCTTGCTTTATTTGCTCATCAGGCGCGGGGAAGTTTCAACGGTTTCGAGTTTGTTTTTTCTGGTGCCAGCGGTAACAGCGGTGATTGCCTATGTGATGTTTGATGAAAAATTAAGCGTCATTCAACTGGTTGGCATGGCGGTTTGTGCAGCGGCAGTGTTTATTGTCACCCATTCCAAAAAACTTGAGATCAACAAGCTTAAGACTTCTAAATAATGGGAAGGCTTAAGCTTTTGTATGACGCATGTCTTTATCCCAAATTGGCAACTATTTTTGAGAGATTTTAGCATTTGATACGTTGCATTTGCGGATCATAAAGCGGTTTCATATGGACTTTTGCAGGGTAGCGTTCGCACGCAACTTCCAGTTCATAAGTTGCATTGGTGATGAAGTCGTTTGAAACGCCGTTGTTGTTTTTGATGTAGCCAAAGCCGATGGGTTGATTTTGGGTGTAACCAAAACCGCCGCTGGTTAAATATCCAACGGGTTCGCCATTGCGTAAAATGGTTTCGCGGCCAACCAGAACGATTTCGGGATCATCTAAAGTAAAGCAGGCAAGGCGTTTGGTGAGTTTTTTGGATTGGGCTTTTTGTTTTGCCTCTTCCATGGCCGCGCGGCCAATAAAATCCTGATCGGTTTTTAGTTTTACTGCCCAACCAAGACCCGCCTCAAACGGGTTGTCGTTAGGGGTGATGTCTGAACCCCATGCGCGATAACCTTTTTCAAGGCGCAAGCTTTCAATGGCGCGATAGCCTGCTGGCTTAATGCCGTATTTTTCACCTGCTGCAAAAATGGCATCAAAGGCATCGCCCGTGGCGACGATGGGCATATGAAGTTCCCAACCTAATTCGCCGACATAGGTGATGCGAAAGGCGCGGACTTTGTGACCTGCGATGGTGATTTCTTTAACCGTGCCAAAGGGGAAGTCGGTGTGAGCGACGGGATCGTCGGTGACGGCTTGTAAGACGTTGCGGGCATCAGGGCCGTATAAGGAAAGGGTTCCATATTCCTCAGTTATGTCGATGAGTTCTGCATCTAAACCTTGCGGGATGTGGCTGGTGATCCATGCGCTGTCGTGGGTGCGATAACCCGTGCCTGTCACGATGTAATATAGATCATCGGCTATGCGAGCGCAGGTGAGATCGCACTCGATACCGCCGCGTGAATTGAGCATTTGGGTATAGGTGAGTTTGCCAACGGGGCCAGTAACATCATTGGCGGCGATCCATGATAGGGCTTGTTCAGCATCTTTGCCGCGAAGTTCAAATTTGGCAAAGGAGGATTGATCGAACATCACCACGCCTTCACGGCAGGCTTTGTGTTCTGCCCCAACATAATCAAACCAGTTTTGTTTGCCCATGGCGTATTCGTCCTTGGGTTCAACTCCTTCAGGTGCAAACCAGTTGGGTCGCTCCCAACCCAGCTTTGAGCCGAAACAAGCATTTTTGGCTTTGACGCGATTATAAAGCGGGGAGACAATGCGTGGTCGACCTGTTTCGTATTCTTCATGGGGAAAGGCGATGGTGTAATGTTTGCTATAGGCCTCTAAGGTTCGCTCGCAAGTCCAGGCATCATCTTTATGCAGGTCTGAAAAGCGTCTGATGTCGACGCTCCATAAATCCATTGGTTGTTCGCCCGTCATCACCCATTGGGCCAGCGTCCAACCTGCGCCACCGCCTGCTGCAATGCCAAAGGCATTAAAGCCTGCGCCAACGAAGAAGTTTTTGACCTGTGGTGCTTCGCCCATGATATAGGTGCCATCGGGCGTGAAACTTTCAGGGCCGTTGAGCAATTGTTTTACGCCAGCGGTTTCAAGGGCTGGCACCCGCTCTAGGGCTTGTTCCATGAGTTGTTCGAAATGCTCCCAGTCGTTTTCGAGGAGTTGGAATTCAAATCCGTTTGGAATATTGGCGTGGGATTTTTCTGGCCGCCATGCAATGGGGTTGAGTTCATAACCGCCCATCACCAAACCGCCGACTTCTTCCTTGAAATAAATCAGCCGATCAGGGTCGCGCAGGGTTGGCATATCAGAGGTGATGCCGTCCATCGGTTCGGTGACCATATATTGGTGCTGAACTTGTTGAAGCGGGACACTAACGCCCGCCAATTGACCGATATGTTTGGCCCACATGCCAGCGCAATTAACAGTCTTTTCGCATTGTATGGTGCCGTGATCTGTCACCACGCCTGTTGCAACACCGTCTCTCACGATGATATCTTTTACCGTCACGCCTTCATGGATTTTTGCGCCGTGCATACGTGCGCCCTTGGCAAGGGATTGAGTAATGTCAGAGGGTGAGGCTTGACCATCGGTGGGCATGAAAGCGGCACCAACCAGATCTGAAATATCCATCATTGGCCAAAGGTCTTGAGCTTCTTTTGGGGTCAACAAATCCATTTGCATGCCAAAGGAATGGGCGGTGGTGGCTTGGCGTTTAATCTCGGTCCAGCGCTCTTGATTATTGGCTAAACGTAAGCCGCCGTTTTGTTTCCAGCCTGTTGCAAGGCCAGTTTCTGCTTCGAGGTTTTCGTATAACTCAACCGAGTATTTTAACACTTGAGTAATTGCTGCTGATGAACGCAATTGGCCGACTAAACCTGCGGCATGCCATGTGGAACCGCTGGTGAGTTTGCCCTGCTCAAGAACAACAACATCGGCATTGTGATCTTTAGCTAGGTGGTATGCCGTTGAGCAACCAATGATACCGCCGCCAATGATGACGATTTGAGCTTTTAAAGGGAACGTCATTTTAGCAGTTTTCCGTATTTTGTCTGATAGGCGATAAGCTCTTTATCAAGCGCCTCAAGGCATTCATTGGTATATTGTAGGTAATCAACACCTGGCACATTTAGGTGTAATTCTGACACCATGGACCACATGGTTTCGCGCAGCATGAGAGCGACCTTTAACGCGGCCATGGCTTTTATTTGTTTGGCTTTGGGCTTTTTATTGAAATACAATTCTAGCAATTGCAAATCTTGCTCCTCGGTAAATGCTGCGTTAGAGGCAAGGTTGGCAAGGTCTGAAAGCGGTGTGGAAAAAGCGGCGTATTCAAAATCAATGAAAAAGATTATCTCCCCGTCTTTATCCGTTTTGGCCATGATATTTTGTGGCACCAGATCATTGTGACCAAAAATGATGAGTTCGGGGATTTGTACGGCTTTTAATTTGCTTGAAAGTTTGCGGTAGATTTCAAGCTCCTTAATGTAAGGCGACTGACCTTCGTTTAGAGTGATGATGTAATCTGAAATGACGTGAAAGACGTTAAACAGTCTTGCATGGCCGCTGACTTTTTCCGCGACCTGAATATGAAAATCGCGCAGGCGGTTGGTTAAGGGGTCAAGGTTTTCGATTACATCATTAGCGTCATATGTTTTGGCTTTTATGAACTCAAAAACCATAATGCCTTCATTATTTTTCATTTCATAGAAAACAAGGTCAGGCGAAAAACCCGCATCGGCTGAGGCTTTTGATACCATGGCTTCATAGTCGCGGTTGACATGGTGAACGGGGATGTCATGGCAAAACCGCACGACATATTCTTTACAGCCATCAGTGGCGATATAGGCTTCGTTAGAACGTCCGCCGGTTAATGGTTTGACGGTGATATTTAAATTACCATTTGGCCAAATGGGAAGGTTGAGGAGTTTTTTGGGCGGGGTTAAGGGTGATGTCGTCAATGTGATTGTCCTAATCGGGATTTAATAGGCAGGGAACCAGCAAGGATCATAACGCTTAATAAAGAGGTGCTTTTTGAACCTTTCAAGATAATTGTCAAAATGGAAATTGATGTATTTCATCAGTTCATTGCCAACCATTGCCGCTCGTGTTTTAGTTTTTAAATAAGAAACAGTGCAAGGCTCAGTGTTGATTGAATGTTGTTTTGAGTCAAATTTTTTGTTTGGGTGGTTTAGAGTCATAAACGGGCCGTTTATAAATGCATTGCAAATTTTTGATTTGCCGATTATATAGGTTACATTCCCATTCATTTTGATTTTCAAATTTGCAGAGCCGGGGTTAAAGGTTCTGACAAGGAGTAGACTTATGTCACGTGCACCGCTAATGCCTAAAGCAACCGCTGTCTGGTTAATTGATAATACCGCTTTGACTTTCCGTCAGATTGCTGACTTTTGCCAGTTGCATGAACTTGAAATTAAAGGCATTGCCGATGGTGATGTGGCCCAAGGTATTAAGGGCTTGGACCCGATTGCCGCGGGTGAATTAACCCGTGATGAAATTGAAAAGGCAGAAAAAAAACCTGGCCATCGGTTGTCTATGGCCAAGCCTAAAACATCTGTGCCTGTTACCAAGCCGCGCAAAGGCCCGCGTTATACGCCGGTGTCTCGTCGGCAGGATCGCCCTGATGCAATTTACTGGTTGGTGCGCAATCACCCGGAATTGCCTGATTCAGCGATTATTAAATTGATCGGGACAACCAAAACAACCATTGCCGCCATTCGTGATCGCACGCATTGGAACTCTGCCAATATTAAACCTGTTGATCCTGTTGCGTTGGGCCTTTGTACGCAATTACTGCTCGATCAAGCGGTGATGAAA
>JALWJW010000093.1 GCA_026996935.1 Hyphomicrobiales bacterium | reverse complement strand
AATTAAGTATTCGCCTGGATATAAACCGTCTGGAATTTCACCAATATCTTCACCAAGGGCTTCCAAATATCTCAGATAGACCGAGTTTGCCAAGACGTTGATCTGACCGCCAGCATCATTGATGTAATATTCGCGGGCAACGTCATAACCTGTTGCTTCAAGCAAACTTGCCAGCGCATCGCCAAAAATTGCACCACGACAATGGCCAACATGAAGTGGTCCGGTTGGGTTAGCCGAGACATATTCAACATTAACCGCCTGATTATGACCGATTTTTGATTTACCAAATTCTGTACCCTGCTCCAAAGCGGTTAAAAGCAATTTCAACCAGAAGCTTTGAGACAAACGCATGTTGATGAAACCGGGGCCTGCAATTTCAACGCTTTCGATATCTTCATTATCGGAAAGCTTTGCCGAAATTTTTGCGGCGATCTCGCGCGGGTTGGATTTAGCAGGCTTGGCCAAAACCATGGCTGCATTGGTTGTGATGTCCCCATGTGACGGATCACGCGGAGGTTCTACGCCAGCATTGGAGAAATCCAAGCCTTGCGGCAGATCACCACCGGCCACTAATTCGTTTAAAATGGATGTAACAACACCCTTAAAATGGGTAAACAAGTTCATCGGAGAACTTTCCAATCGGTCTTTAAAATTTATAACAGTCTGGGCCTTTTATACAAAATGACTCATTGTGACAATGGTGGGTTTATTTGTGTCAGACAATCGATAATTTAGTTAGCGAAATAGCGGATCAAGATCGAACAATTCTTTGTGGCGATCAAGTGCATAGCGATCGGTCATGCCAGCAATATAATCGCAAATTTGTCGCGCTTTTCTGTCTGGTGGCAGATTGGCGATATTCCAATTTTCGGGCAATCGATCAGGGTCGTTCATATAGGTTTCGAACAGATCTGAAATGACGCGCCGGGCTTTGAGCATGATTTCGGAAACTTTATCATGCTTATACATGCGTTTGGACAAGAAAGACTGTAACGTCTTATTCTTATTATGCATTTGTGGTGAGAAATCGACGATGCAGTGATCTAGGTGACGAATATCATCTGGAGATTGCGGGTTGTGTTTATCAATCTGCTCTTGAGTGTGAGAGATGACGTCATTGACCATTGCTGTTATCAACCCCCTTACCGTTTCATGGACTAAACGCGAATGCTCAAGGTTTGGCCAATCGTTCAAGGTTTTTGCAAGGGCTGGGCCAACCAGCGGGTCATCACCCAAATCAATGACATCAAACAGTTTAGCCCGCAGGCCATCGTCTATATCATGAGCATTATATGCTATGTCGTCAGATATGGCGGCAACCTGGGCTTCGGCTGAGGCAAATGTTGAGAGTTCCAAGTCATTGGCGTGGGCAAATTCTTTTATCGCTACGGGAATACCACGCTTTTTATAACGCGCGGTCATTGAACCATCGGCATTTATAAGCGGACCATTATGTTTGACCAGCCCCTCAAGGGTTTCCCATGTCAGGTTTAAACCATCAAATGCGGCGTATGATTTTTCTAAGCGGGTAACAATCCGCAAGGCTTGGGCGTTATGATCGAAACCGCCCCATTTTTTCATGCAGGCATCGAGGGCTTCTTCGCCTGCATGGCCAAAGGGTGTGTGCCCTAAATCGTGGGCTAATGCCAAGGTTTCGGTTAAATCTTCATCCAAGCCGAAATAGCGCGCGATGGTGCGGGCAACTTGTGCTACTTCTAACGAGTGGGTCAAACGCGTGCGAAAATGATCGCCTTCGTGATATACAAAAACCTGGGTTTTATGTTTTAAGCGACGAAATGCACTGGAATGAACAATACGGTCGCGATCGTGCTGATAGCAGCTACGCAAATAACTATCATTTTCGCCGCTAAAACGACCTTTTGAGTTTTCCGGTGTTTGGGAAAAGATGGCTTGTTTATTGTTCATTACTTCTCAAAACTTGACATTGCTGCTCAACAGCCCGACATATTGGCTTAACCAGCCTTAACATGGCAGACACCTATTTACATGGACATTTAGAATCATGAGTACCAACACACAAATTACCATGACTTCAGCCGCCGCTGAACGTATTAAAGAGATTATTGCCGCTGAGCCAGATAAAAATGCCCTGCGCATTTCTGTTTCTGGTGGTGGGTGTTCCGGGTTTCAATATGAATTTGACCTTGATAACAAAATCAATGACGATGATTTAAAAGTTGAAAAAGATGGCTCAACGATCCTTATCGACTCAACTTCAATCTTGTATTTATTTGGATCTGAAATTGATTTTGTCGATGATTTAATCGGCGCGTCTTTTCAGATTAACAACCCGAATGCAACGGCCTCATGCGGCTGTGGCACCAGTTTTTCAATATAAGTTCTATTTAACAAGAAGGCCTTATCTCCCGTGGAAATCGCAACCTGGAATATCAACGGGATTAAAGCCCGCCTGCCCGTTTTGTTAAAATGGCTGGAAGAAGCAAAACCTGATGTGGCATGCTTGCAGGAAATTAAATCTGTCGATGAAAACTTCCCGCGTGGGCCGATTGAAGATTTAGGCTACAACCTTGTGACTCACGGCCAAAAAGGTTTCAACGGGGTGGCGCTGTTATCTAAACTGCCGTTTGATGAAGTGACACCGCGTTTGCCCGGTAATGATGAAGACCCGCAAGCGCGTTATCTTGAAGGGGTTATTCCCTTTGGTAATAAAGTGGTGCGTGTCGCTTCTATTTATCTGCCCAATGGCAATCCTGTTGATACGGATAAATATCCATATAAGCTTGACTGGATGGATCGTTTGATCGCCCATACAAAGGATTTACTAAAGCTGGAGGAACCATTGGTTCTGTTTGGTGATTATAATGTAATCCCGCAGCGCGAAGATGCCAAAAACCCTGATAATTGGATTGGTGATGCGTTGTTTCGTCCTGAAACCCATGCCAAATATCGCGAGCTTTGCAATTTAGGCCTGACCGATGCGGTACGAGTGTTTCATAAAGACGATGATACTTTTACGTTTTGGGATTATCAGGCAGGCGCATGGCAGCGCAACAATGGCATTCGTATTGACCACGCGTTGTTATCACCTCAGGCTACAGATCATTTAACTGCGTGTCGCATAGACAAACACGTGCGCGGCTGGGAAAAACCATCCGATCACGTGCCTGTCGTCATAACGCTTGAATAGAACTTAACGGTTTAGCCAAAGCGTTTGTTTTTATCGCGGGCAATCAACACATAAACCAATATTGCGAATGCGGCGGTATAGGCTGCAAACATCATCATGGTGAAGTTGCTTGGTGCTTGGCCAGAGATGGTACTCCAGGCAATTTCTGCCATTTGACGAGTTGGGGTCCACGTTGAAATATTACCGACAACTTCTGGCATGATAATTGGTGGAATCCATAACCCGCCAAGGAATGCCAATGGTAAGAATATTAAGTTTGCCAAAGCTGGGGCTGCGCGCCCTGATGCGGCAAAGCCGAGGGCTAAACCCATCAATGATGCAGGAATGGCAATCAACACACACGCGCCAAGCAGGCCGATAATCATTTGTGGCGTGAGTGTGGTTTTGGCCAGAACAGTTGAAACTGCTAACACAAGACCAACAGCAATCATGGCAAAGGTAATGGCTGTCACCACCTGAGCGATGCCATTTGGTTTTGAACTGTTGGGCAAGGTTTTTAACCAGCTATCAAATGGGCTTTCGCGATCTTGTGCGATGCCGATACCGAATTGATAAAAGGTAATGCCAACCACGGCGTATACACAAAATGATGCGATTGCCATTTGAGAAGCAATACCTGCCGGTGGCAATGATGAGCCAAAGAAAGCATAAAGCATGGCGGGAAACAAAATTGTTGGTGCCCAAAAAGCTGGCGTTCTGAGCAATTTGATGAAGTGGAATTTGATGTGTGCAAATGTAGTTTTCATGGTCATTTCTTTCTGGAATAAACTGGACGTTAGTGTTGCGCCGCGCGATAAACATCAAGGGCTTCGTCCAAGCCTATTGGCATCACAGTGAGTTCGCTAAATTGTTCGCCTGAGCTAATCAATTGTTTGATATGCGTATCGCTATCATCAGCTATATTTGTCCAATGGCTCCCCTGTTGGATAAAGTTAGCGCTAATGAAGGCTCCAGGGTTTGGTGACTTCAGCTTAATTCGAGAAAGACCAACTGCTGCTTTTATGTCGGCAATGGCACCCGTCAAAACAGTTTTGCCCGCATCAATCATTGTGATGTGATCGGCGATGCCTTCAATTTCTGGCCAATAATGTGAGGTTAGAACCATGCTGCCACCGTTTTTGATAAATTGCTGAGCAATCACTTGAAAGTCCAATTGGCTTTGCGCATCAAGGCCGGTTGTTGGCTCATCAAGGATGACAAGATCAGGGTTGCCGGCAAAACACAAAGCCAAGGCGATGCGGCGCTTTTCCCCACCGGAAAATCCGTGGATTCGGCGATCAATTGTTTTGGCAAGGCCAAAAGTTTCAATCAGATAATCAATTGAGTGAGGTTCATCGAAATGCGATGTTGCTAGTTTGAGCAATTCTCTGGGGGTAACCTGTACTGGAAAGTCGGCAGTTTGAGGTGTTACGCCAACTTTTTGCATGGCTTGCGGACTACCTGCTGGGTGTCCAAACAATTGCGCTGTGCCAGACGTTGGCTTTCGCAAGCCTTGTAAAATACTTATCGCGGTTGATTTACCTGCACCATTGGGACCCAATAATGCCACAGCCTGCCCGCGCTTTACTTCCATTGTCAGATCTTTTAACGCGGTTATTTTTCCAAACTGTTTTGTTACAGATGATATTTTAGCGACTGTTTCCATATGCTCTTCCTCATTTGTTCTGGTAATTGAAACTTGTGAAGTGAACATAAGGCGGGTAAATAACAACTCAATCGACAATACGTGAATTGCAAACAAGGTTCGTGAAATGCCCCTTAATAACAACGGTTTACCATCCACGCTTCGTAAACTGTCGCCGATTCTTGAACATTCACGCCTTATCGGCTCTTATTTTTTAGTCGTTGTGCTTTGTGTTATCGTTGGCCCGTTCTCAACATATCAAAACCTTTCTTTGGTGGGACGTATTCCTTATTGGGCGATTATCATCGGGTTTTGTTATGCCATTGCCATTTTTGTTTTAATGGTTGGAAAACAATTAGGTTGGCGCAAAGAACCACCAACTTTTATGGATAATTTAATCCATAGTATGGTTACGGGTTTTTTCATCGCGGGATTTGTTTATGGGGTTAATTTGCTGGTATGGGGCAATATTAAAGCCCTGCCAAGTTTCCCAAGTTATCTAGGCCTTACCATTCCGATATCACTGGTGATCTCTCTGATTATACATTTTATGCTACCAAATGATCCGCAACAGCCAGAAACAGTTGATGCCAGTTTTTTCAAGCGGTTACCCGTTCACCTTGGACAAGATTTGTATTCTTTATCCGTGAGCGATCATTATGTTGAAGCTATTACATCTAAAGGGTCTCATATGGTTTTGATGAGATTTGGCGATGCTTTGAATGAAGTTGAGACTATAAAAGGGGTTCAATTGCACCGTTCGCACTGGATCGCCCTAAATGCGGTAAAAAATGTAGATAAGCGCGATGGAAAGCTTATTGTTGTTTTAAAAAATGGTACTCGCTACCCCGTCAGTCGCAGCCGAATGCAAGCTGTTAAACAGGCCCTAAATATATAATCTAATGTGCTGTTTGCTTAAAATCTATTTGAACGCGATAAGCGTTAATTTGATCCTGCAACAGATTTAACAAAAGCACTTGTAGGTGTTTGGCGTTTTGATTCATTAAATCTGGCGCGTTTGGGTGGATAGCGCTGCATCCAGTCTTGCGCCAGTCGTTCGCCCTGCCCGGTAATTTTGTCACTCGATTTATTGTATAATTGATCAAGTCGGTCAAAAATTGCCGGGTGTAAAGCTTCATTGGTGTTTTTTGAGGCAATGATATACATCATCAAACCAAGCGCTTTCCGTTTCTTAACGTATTTACCCTTCCAGTAAAAATCACCAAGCAAAGCTAATGCAGGCGGGTAGTTTTTTCTGGCCGATAAGTTTACCCATCTAAGACCTAACGAAGGATTTTTCTTAGCTCCCTGACCATTAAGATACATACGACCAATGCCAAATTGGGCCGCTGGATGTCCGCGATTGGCCGCCTTTTTGTACAAACGTAAAGCACGGGCATAATCACGTTTTATGCCGGCAGACTTAATTCCTGTGCGATAGCCATTGGCAACGCGGACCAAAGAATCAAGCGTAATCATAAAAATTCGACTGCGTACTGCATTGTCATCATATTCAATTGCCAC
>JALWJW010000092.1 GCA_026996935.1 Hyphomicrobiales bacterium | reverse complement strand
TTATAACTGACGTTAAAATGGTAACCGAGCCGCCAAAGGGGAATTTTAAGGTAGTTGAACTTCCGATCACTGATGCGGCCTTGAAACTTGGCAATAGACGTGTTGCCAACACAATAGCTCTGGCGGCGCTTTGTGCGGTTGGCAATTTAAGCGAACGTGAAATGCTGGAACAAGTTGTGACCCAAAGGTCACCAGCAGCTTTTAAAGAGCTGAACCAGGAAGCGCTGGCTGTGGGTTGGGATATGGTGAGTTAACTGCAAACGCTTGCTCTCGTTGTTTTTTGCAAAACAACTGCCGCTGATGGTCAGGAGAATGGAATATATATCGTAACCTTTCTTGCGAAAGGTTTTGGTGCCCGGAGGCGGATTCGAACCACCGACACGCGGATTTTCAATCCGCTGCTCTACCAACTGAGCTATCCGGGCAACAATGTTGGCTAAATCAATAAATGAGGTGTTGGTATTCCTCTTAGCGCAACGTGGGTCTTTTAGGAAATCATTTGCTTTGTGTCCAGCTTTAAAGCCAAATTTTGCAAACAAATTCAATAAAATATATTTTAGCTTATCTTATAACCGAAAAATGGTGCTGCCGGGGAGAATTGAACTCCCGGCCTCTCCCTTACCAAGGGAGTGCTCTACCCCTGAGCTACGGCAGCATATATTGTTCGATACAACATAAGATGTTGGGCAAATAAATGTTTTCCCAAGCGCTGGCTATGTGCCATATGGTAACGGTCTATGCAAGATAGAAATGTGTAAAAAATGAAAGCAATTGGATATGACATCGTCAAACTCTAAAATTAGTGCGGCTGAAGCGCGAAAATTGCGACTTTCTCAGGCTTTGCGTGAGAACATGAAACGGCGAAAACAACAAATTCGAGGACGTACTGGTGACGAAAAGGGTCAAGAGGATTGCTCTTTAGATCAAACAAATGATGAGCATGAGTGAAAAATGCACAAATCTTGCGACAAAACAGGTATTGCGTTTGTGCGATAATGATGTTTGAAACACGTCATACATTTTAAAAGTGATTTTGGGGACCCTATATGGACCGTATTCGTATTCGTGGTGGTAATGAACTGAACGGCATTATTCCGATTTCAGGGGCGAAAAATGCAGCTTTGCCGTTGATGATTGCCAGTTTGTTGACCAACGAAACTCTAAACCTGCGCAATGTACCACGTTTGGCTGATGTTCAACAATTGCAACGTATTTTGCGCAATCATGGTGTTGATACGGCATTGTCAGGTAAACGGGCCGGTGAAAAGGCTCAAAGCGGGGAAAATCTTTCTTTAACTGCCGGTGAAATTGTTGACACGGTGGCACCTTATGAATTGGTATCGGCGATGCGGGCCAGTTTTTGGGTTTTAGGGCCTTTGCTGGCGCGTTGTGGAGAAGCTAAGGTTTCTTTGCCAGGCGGTTGCGCTATTGGTACGCGGCCTGTTGATTTGTTTTTAATGGCTATGGAAAAACTGGGCGCGAGCCTTGATGTTGATAATGGTTATGTGATTGCCAAAGCGAAAAATGGTTTGGTAGGTAATCGGATTGTTTTTCCTAAAGTTTCTGTTGGCGCGACCCATTGTGCCTTGATGGCGGCAACGATGGCAAAAGGTGAAACCACAATTGAGAATGCAGCGCGTGAACCGGAAGTTGGCGATTTGGCCGATTGTCTGGTCAAGATGGGTGCCAAGATTGGCGGTATTGGTACTTCGACCCTGATGATTGAAGGTGTTGAGCGCTTGCATGGGGCAACCCATAGTGTACTTGCTGATCGGATTGAAACGGGTACATATGCAATGGCTGGGGCAATGGCTGGTGGTGAGGTTATTTTAACCGATACTAAGGCAGACTTTTTAGATGCCTTTATTGATGCGATGGATCTGGCTGGTGTTGATATTGAAACTGTTGAAAATGGTTTACGGGTTAAAAGGCGCGATGATCTGATTAAGCCTGTGTCTATTGAGACGCGACCTTATCCCGGTTTTCCCACAGATTTACAAGCTCAATTTATGGGTATGTTGACGATGACAGAAGGGTCTTCTTCTATTCGTGAAACAATTTTTGAAAACCGTTTTATGCACGTGCAGGAGCTGGCACGACTTGGGGCTGATATTAAATTGCGTGGTGATACTGCAATTGTTAATGGTGTACGAGAACTACGCGGTGCTGAAGTGATGGCGACGGATTTGCGCGCGTCGGTTTCATTGGTGATTGCAGGGCTTGTGGCCAAGGGTGATACGATTTTGCATCGGGTTTATCATCTTGATCGTGGTTTTGAAGACCTTGAGTTGAAATTATCGCGTTGCGGTGCAGATATAGAACGGTTGTCAGACTGATGAGTGATGTGAAAATTGCAGCATTTGATAGCGATGACTTGAAGATTATTTCAGCGCATTTACAAGATGGTATTGTCCGTATTGGTGATATTAATTTTAATGCGAAAACGCGGCAGTTTGTTTTTGTGGCTAACCGCTTTGCATGGGAAGAAACAGAAAAAGACACAGCAGATACTAAAAAAGGCATACGTAAGCGCACGGGTGTCATGTTTGGTGATGTTTTGGGTGTGAGGTCACACAAAATTAAACAAGGCGTGGCCGATGCAGTGATTAATCTGTTGGCTGTTGAGTTTGAGGCAGGTGATGAACCGCCTGCCGGTGTGATTAAATTACTGTTTTCTGGTGGCGGCATTATTGAGCTGGATGTTGAATGTGTTGAGGTTGTGATGGAAGACCTTGGGCCGCGCTGGGAAACTGAAAATATTCCAACCCATGATGATGGTGAAAAAGACTAGGAGTAAAGGCCATGCCAGTTTGGCTGTCGACAAAGGATAGTGATTTTGAAGATCGGTTTGTGCAATTGCTCGGGGCAAAGCGCGAGCAGTCTGTTGATGTTGCAAATGTGGTTAAAGATATTATCGGGCAGGTGCAGGAAAAGGGTGATGAAGCCCTGTTTGAACTGACAGAAAAGTTTGATCGCTTTGATGCGCGCGGTGTTGGTCTGGCTTTTAGCAACGATGAAATTGAAGCGGGTTATTGTGCATGTGATGATGATATTATCAAAGCGCTTGAACTGGCGGCAAAGCGTATTAGGGATAATCACAAACGGCAATTGCCTTTGGATGATCGTTATGTCGATGATGCCGGTGTTGAACTTGGCCATCGCTGGAGCGCCGTTGAGGCGGCAGGTTTATATGTGCCGGGCGGATTGGCAGCGTATCCATCATCTGTGTTGATGAATGCAATTCCGGCAAAAGTTGCCGGGGTTGATCGCCTGGTGATGGTGGTGCCAACGCCAGATGGTGTGGTGAATAATCAGGTTTTAGCGGCGGCAAAAATTGCGGGTGTTGATGAGATTTATCGTGTTGGCGGGGCGCAAGCAGTGGCTGCTTTAGCCTATGGTACTGAAACGATAAAACCTGTTGTGAAGATTGTTGGCCCGGGTAATGCTTTTGTGGCGGCGGCAAAACGTGAAGTGTTTGGCACCGTGGGCATTGATATGATTGCAGGGCCGTCTGAAGTTCTGATTATCAGTGATGGTGATGGTGACCCTGCCTGGACGGCGGCGGATTTGTTGGCGCAAGCTGAACATGATCCGGTAGCACAATCAATTTTGATGACCAATGATGAGGCTTTTGCCAAAGAGGTTGAAAAAGCACTTGAAAGCCAGTTGAAAACCTTGCCGAAGGCTGAAATTGCCGGGGCAAGCTGGCGTGATTATGGTGCGATTATTATTCTTGATGACTTGCAAGAAGCTGTGGCCTTATCAGACCGCATTGCACCAGAGCACTTGGAAATTGCCACTCATGATGCAGAAGACATGGCGAAAAAGGTTCGCAATGCGGGGGCGATTTTCCTTGGTCATTATACCCCGGAAGCGGTGGGTGATTATGTGGCAGGGCCAAATCATGTATTGCCAACCGCGCGTAGTGCACGGTTTTCATCGGGCTTAAATGTGCTTGATTTCATGAAGCGTACAACACTGCTTAAATGCACCCCTGAAGCGTTGCATAAAATTGGCCCGGCGGCGGTGACAATTGGTGAAGCTGAGGGGCTTGTTGCGCATGCGCGTTCGGTGTCTATTCGATTGAATTAACGCTTAAGCCGTGATCTTGTTAAATTAGGTTTGACTTGGTTGGCTTTGCGCTTTTACTGTGCGTTGGTTATGACCTCAAAAGTAAACTCAGATGCTAAAGACCCCAATCATCTTATCGCGGTAAATCTGGATGAGAGTATTGGGGCATTGCCTAATGCTGATGCTGAGCATGAGCGCAAGGTGGCTATTTATGATTTGGTTGAAGACAACAGCTTTGAAGTGATCGGTAAAGCGCACGGGCCTTATGTTCTCAATCTTTCGATTGTTGAAAAGCGCCTTGTCTTGGAGGTTACGCTTGAGGACGGTGATATAGTGACGATCATCGGACTTTCTTTGACACCATTTCGGCGTATTGTGAAAGATTATTATATGATGTGCGATAGCTATTATCAGGCTATTCGTAATTCTACACCCAGTCAGATTGAAACCATTGATATGGCGCGGCGCGGCCTTCATAATGATGGCAGCGACCTGTTGCTTGAGCGGCTTGAGGGGAAAATTAGAACTGATTTTAATACAGCGCGCCGTTTATTCACTCTGATTTGCGTTTTGCATTGGCGCGGGTGAGAGGCTGTAAACGTAAAATGATTTCATTGGACAAAGCCATAACGGGTAAAGACACTACGCTGCCTGATTCGATATTGTTTGCTTGCGGTCAAAACAGTATCCGATCGCCTATGGCAGAGGCTTTGATGCGGCATTTTTATGGATCACAAGTTCATGTGGCTTCGTGTGGTGTTTATGCAGGAGATGGCGATGACTTTGTTTTTGCTGTTCTTGATGAAATGGGCATTGATATGGAAGGTTTTGTGCCGCAAAGTTTTGATGATCTGGAGGATACCAACTTTGACCTTGTTGTGTCACTGTCACCTGAGGCCCATCATCAAGCTCTTGAAATGACCCGAACCATGGCGATTGATGTGGAGTACTGGCCAACGATTGATCCTTCGGCATCAATGGGCAGTCGTGAGCAGATTTTAGAGAGTTATCGTGCGGTTCGCGATACCACGATTGAGCGCTTGAAACAGCGATTCGGTTCATTGACAGCGCGTGGTGTTTAAACCGGGCTTTTGTGCGGGGTTGAAATGCGCGATAGCTGAGATGAGGTAAAGAGGCTGTATTTACGCAGTTTTCGCGGTTGTGGCTTTATAAAGTCTTGATTTTGTGCCCATAACGTGGTCAATCTCGGCCCAATAGGCCTGTTGTGGCTGATATTGTTTGATCTATTGGAGAATAAGCCGAATGGCAAAAGAAGAACTATTGGAATTTGAAGGTATTGTGGTTGAATTGCTACCCAATGCAACGTTTCGCGTTAAGCTTGAAAACGATCACGAAATTATTGCTCATACTGCCGGCAAAATGCGTAAAAACCGTATTCGTGTTTTGGCTGGTGATAAGGTTTCTGTTGAAATGACACCTTACGACCTTTCAAAAGGTCGCATTACTTATCGCTTTAAGTAATTTTGAATAATTAATCTAACAGGTAAGGCACAGCACCATGGGTGATGAACGTGTAAAACTCGTTTTGGCAAGCGCATCACCGCGCCGTCTGGCTTTGCTCGATCAGGCTGGCATTGTACCTGACCTGCTCAACCCGACCGATATTGACGAAACGCCTTTAAAACGCGAAACTCCGCGCTCGTTGTCGGCTCGGTTGGCTAAAGAAAAAGCTAAAACCGCTTTAACCATGCCACAAGTGCAGGCTTTGCAAGGCGATGTCTTTGTTTTAGCTGCTGACACGGTTGTTGCATTGGGGCGGCGGGTTTTAGGCAAACCTGAAGATGCTGAAGAAGCAAAGCAAATGTTGCAGCTTTTATCAGGTCGCGCGCATCGGGTTTTTACCACTATTTCTCTTATTTCCCCATCAGGTTCCCAGCGTACACGCGTGGTTGATACCAAGGTGCGGTTTAAGCGTTTATCGCGCGAAGAAATTGACAGCTATCTGATTAGTGATGAATGGCGCGGCAAGGCTGGTGGCTATGCCATACAAGGGCGCGCCGATGTGTTTGTGCGGTTTTTAAGCGGGTCTTATACAGGCGTTGTTGGCTTGCCTCTTAATGAAACTATTTCTATGCTCAATGGGGCAGGTTATCCCGTTTATTATACGTGGATGAACGCTAAATCTTTGTTCTGAATTTGAGGGCGATATGAGCGATAACGAAAAACCAGTAAAACCAATTCATTTGCGCCAACCTGGCCCGTGTCCGATTTGTCAAAAAACCTCAACGCAAAAATATCATCCGTTTTGTTCAAGCCATTGCGCCA
>JALWJW010000091.1 GCA_026996935.1 Hyphomicrobiales bacterium | reverse complement strand
GTGCGGCGCAACAATTCACCCCGCATTTTAGTATTTCCATCTCTAAATTTAAGATAAAGCACCGTGGCAATGTTTATATTTCTTACCTGATTCACAAGGACAACGCTCATTACGCCCCACTTTACCCCATGTTTCAGGCTTGTCCTTATCACGAGGTCCAACTTCAGGGTTTAAAGACGCGCCAAAAGATAACGGCTCACCAATTGAACCTGGCCCCACCATATCTTGTTGACCGGTCAAGGGATCAACATGTGAGCCTTGCATTGGCGGCAAATCACCCTCACGAGGCAACTCACCTTCGGTGCCATCAAGAGAGATTTCCACCCGCATCAACTGACTGATCGTGTTATCTCTTAATTTCTCTAACATGGCCTGGAATAAGGTAAAGGCTTCTGTCTTATACTCATTAAGAGGATCACGCTGGGCATAACCACGAAGACTAACAGCTTGTCGCAAGTGCTCAAGCATGACCAAATGTTCGCGCCACAACTCATCAAGAGACTTGAGAAGAATTTCTTTCTCAATCAAAGTCATCAAATTACCGCCAAACTCTTCAGCATTATATTTGGCGCGCTTTTCCTCATATAAAGTATCTGCCGCTTTGCCGATACGCTCGCGAATTTCTTCGTCAGCAATACCTTCTTCAGCCGCCCACTCTTCAACAGGAAAATCAATTGCTATAATTTCTTTAAGTTTCTCACGAAGCCCGACAACATCCCACTGTTCTGCATAAGCTTTCGCAGGGATGTGATGCGCCACCAGGTCATCAAGCACTTGGTTGCGCATATCATCAATGGTTTCACCCACTTCATCGCCAGCCATGATATCGATGCGTTGTTCAAAGATCACTTTACGCTGATCGTTCATCACATCATCAAATTTCAACACGTGCTTACGTGCATCAAAGTTGCGCGCTTCAACTTTCTGCTGAGCTTTTTCAAGCGCTTTATTAATCCACGGATGGACAATAGCTTCACCTTCTTCAAGGCCAAGTTTTTTCAACATTGAATCCATACGCTCAGATCCAAAAATCCGCATCAGATCATCTTCCAATGATAAATAAAACTTAGATTTACCAGGGTCACCCTGACGACCGGAACGACCGCGCAACTGATTATCAATACGCCGGCTCTCATGGCGTTCTGTACCGATAACGTACAATCCACCTGCAGCCAGCGCTTTTTGTTTATATTGTTCAATATCTGCTTTAATTTTTTCTATTTCAGCATCACGTGCCTCATCAGTCAAATCTTCACTGATTTCAGCTTTGACGCGCATATCCAGGTTACCACCAAGTTGAATATCGGTCCCGCGACCAGCCATGTTGGTCGCAATGGTCACGGCACCGGGGGCACCGGCTTGAGAAATAATTTCTGCTTCCTGTTCGTGGAACCGAGCGTTCAACACATTATGTTGAATGCCTTTTTGCTCCATTAAGCGGGCAAGTTCTTCAGACTTTTCAATAGAAGTTGTACCAACCAGAACAGGTTGTCCACGTTCTTGACAATCTTTTACAGTTTCAACAATCGCCGCATATTTTTCCGTTTCAGTTCGATAAACCTCATCATCGGCATCTTCACGAGAAACAGGTAGATTTGTTGGAATATCAACAACATCAAGTTTATAAATATCCATAAACTCTTCAGCCTCAGTCATCGCCGTTCCCGTCATACCGGACAGTTTTTCATATAAACGGAAATAATTTTGGAAGGTCACAGATGCAAGGGTTTGGTTTTCTGGCTGAATAGAGACTTTTTCTTTTGCCTCAAGGGCCTGATGTAGGCCATCTGAATAGCGCCGCCCCGCCATCATCCGGCCTGTAAATTCATCAATAATGACAACTTCACCATCTTTAACAATATAATCGCGATCTTTTAAGAACACCAGATGGGCTTTCAATGCCTGATTAATATGATGAACAAGACTCACATTATCAATATCATACAGGCTGCCTTCCATCATGCCAGCTTCCACCAGCATTTTTTCAATTTTATCATTACCAATTTCGGTCAAAGACACATTACGATCTTTTTCATCATGCTCGTAATCTTCTGCACTCAGCTTCGGAATAAAGCTGTCCATCATAGTGTAAAGCTCTGTTTTATCTTCAACCGCGCCAGAAATAATCAAAGGCGTGCGCGCTTCGTCGATCAAAATCGAATCAACCTCATCAACAATGGCAAAGAAATGTTCGCGCTGAACCATTTCTTCCAAATGATACTTCATATTATCGCGCAGATAATCAAAGCCAAATTCATTATTTGTGCCGTAAGTCAAATCACGGGCATATTGTTCACGCCGTTGCTCATCATCCATCTCATTGGTGATCGCCCCAACGCTCATGCCTAAAAAGTTATAAACTTGCGCCATCCATTCAGCATCACGCGCGGCCAGATAATCATTCACGGTTACCACATGAACACCTTCACCTGGCAACGCATTAAGATAACCGGCAAGTGTTGAAACAAGGGTTTTACCTTCACCCGTTTTCATTTCAGCAATTTTGCCTTCGTGCAAAACCATACCGCCAATAAGCTGCACATCAAAATGACGCATTCCCATAGAGCGCTTGGCCGCTTCACGAACTGTTGCAAAAGCTGGAACCAGTAAATCATCCAGTTTTGCGCCATTTTCAAGAGCATCACGAAATTCTTGCGTTTTACCCTTGAGCTGCTCATCAGTAAGTTGAGAGATTTCATCTTCAAGCGCGTTAATCTGGTCAACACGTTTTTTATATTTTTTCACGACGCGATCGTTAGATGAACCAAAGATCTTGGCGGCGAGCTTATTAAGTCCGAGCATATTTAATGTGTCCTGTGCACTTTAAGGCTTTACCAAAACGGTAAATTCTCCCAAAGCTGAGTCGCAATGTTATATTTTCGCAAATTGTTCTAGTCCAATTGTCCCCATAGAGCAACACGCCTTAAAGCAACAATCCTTAAGCCGCACTTATATATCTATAAAAATGAAGCTGAGCTGAACAACCGGTTCACCAAAATGACACTGTTTAGATAGTTGCGATTCTTAAAGTTTCAATACTCAAAGATACTGCAAAATCAAGCTTACAACCTTAAATTCACCAATCTCTTTGTTACAATTAAGCCACACAGAAAAAAAAACGTTGCAAGATAGCAACATGTTGATGCAGAAACACCTTTCTGCTCTTGAAAAAAAAACAATTACCAATCATTGTGCAGCCTGAAATTGCTGGAAGCAGTGCGTTTTTGCTGCCAAAGGTATTTAGGGCAAATTTTCGCCAGATTTAAACTGCACTACGGGGAACACACCTCATATTCGGCTAAAACATTGCCCATAACTAGGATTTGAAAAGTGATGAAACGTCTTCACAAATTATTACTAAATACCACATTAGCTTGCGGCCTTGTTTTGGCTGGCAGTGCTGCCGGGTTTCAATATGCCAATGCGCAAGCAACAGCAAAAAAAGCAGCCGATAAACCAGTTAATAAAGTTTTAGCCATTGTAAACGGCCATAAAATTACAACAAAAGAAGTAAAACTTGCAGCAGATGACATCCTGCCCAACCTTGCTGATGTGCCAGCCAAGTTGCGTTACTCATTTATTATTGAATATCTGATCGAACGCCATCTTTTAGCTCAACAAGCCATTCGCGAAGGTATGGGCAACAGCGCAGAATATAAAACACGATTGATTTTTTATCAGTCAAAAGCTTTGCGTGATGCTTATTTTGTTGAAAAACTAAAAGCAAAAATCACCGATGAAGTTGTTCGCGCGGCATATGATAAGCAGGCAAAAACCATCACAGGTGCAGAACGCTTTCGCGCTCGTCACATTTTAGTCAGCACCGAAAAAGAAGCCAACGACATTGTCAAAAAACTTAAAGCAGGCGCTGATTTTGAAACGCTGGCCAAGCAAGTAAGTCTTGATGGCTCTAAAGACTTTGGTGGCGATCTTGGATATTTCACGACAGATGAAATGGTAAAACCGTTTTCTGCCGCTGTTAAGAAACTAAAGCCGGGAGAAACATCACCACCGGTTAAAACCGAATTTGGCTGGCACATCATTCGCCTGATTGATCACAAAGCTGGTGGTCCACGCCCATTTGCGGAAGTTAAAACCCCGATTAAGCTGGTTTTACTTCGCAAAGCCGTACAAGACAAAGTCACTGAACTGCGCAAATCAGCCAAGATTGAAATGGTTGATCCTGATCTGAAAAAACTTCTTGCAATAACCAAGAAAAAAGAAGAAGAGATCAGAAAAGCGCAGGAAAAAGCCAAGCTGAAAAAGAACTCCAGCAACTAAACAAAATTTCACCAGGGTGCCTGACTAAAAGCGCCCTGGTCAAAACCACCAGCTTTTTACCCTGTACCCTATCAAACAACAGGTCATATAAATGTCCGATATTGTTTCCCCTCTCGCGCCAAAGGTCCAGCCAGCACTTCCCGCGTTACAAGGTGTACAATTGGCAACCTGCCAAACAGGGGTAAAATACCAAAACCGCGCCGATCTGATGTTGGCTATTATGAACCCGCCAGCAACAATAGCAGGTTGTTTTACCACTTCGAAAACAGCTTCGGCCCCGGTCGAAATTTGTCGCGAAAACCTGACAGATCCTATAGGCCAGGGCAAAGCTTCCGCCATTATTGTCAATGCCGGCAACGCCAACGCATTTACCGGTAAACAAGGCCAATCAAGCGCACAAATAGTCGGCGACACAGTTGCAAAAGCTCTTGATTGTCCATCTTCACAAGTCTTCATGGCTTCAACTGGCGTGATTGGCGAGCCCTTAGACCCCAGCCAAATTGTCAGCGCCATTGATGGTTTAATAAAATCAGCAACACCCGATCACTGGTCACAGGCAGCCAATGCAATCCGCACCACTGATACCTACGAAAAACAAGCCACCATCACAGCAAACCTTAATGGCAAAACCGTCACCATAAATGGCATTGCCAAAGGCTCTGGCATGATTGCGCCGAACATGGCCACTATGTTGGTTTTTATTTTTACCGATGCCAGCCTGCCGCAAAACATTGCCCAAAGCCTGCTCACAGCAGCCGTTGATAAAAGTTTTAATGCCATAACCGTGGATAGCGACACCTCAACCAGCGACACCGTTTTGCTTTGCGCTACAGGACAAGATGACAGCCAATTTTCGGGAACCAGCGACCCGGCGCTTAATGATTTCAATCAGGCCTTACAAAACCTCACGTTAAACCTTGCCCATCAGGTTGTACGCGATGGCGAGGGGGCTGAAAAATTTATCTCTATTACCGTAAATGGAGCTGAAAACAACGCCGCCGCCCGTAAAATCGGCATGAGCATCGCCAATTCCCCATTGGTCAAAACCGCCATTGCCGGTGAAGATGCCAATTGGGGCCGCATTGTCATGGCTGTTGGTAAAGCCGGAGAAATGGCCGACCGCGATCAGCTTTCCATCACCATTGGCGGCATTACCGTTGCCAGCAAGGGCGAAGCTGACCCCGATTACAAAGAAGCCGATCTTGTCCCCCACATGAAGGGACGCAACATTGACATTAGCGTCGATGTTGGTATTGCCGATGGCACGGCCACCGTATGGACCTGCGACCTCACCCACCGCTACATAGATATCAACGCCGATTATCGCAGTTAAAAGTTTCAAACAGGGAAGAATCCATGCCACATTTTGTCATTGAATATTCCCGCGATGTAGAAGACCAATACGACATCAATAAAGTCATGCAGATCGCCTATAAATCAGGCGTTGAAAGCGATGTCATGCAAGCCGTAGATATAAAAGTGCGCGCCACACCTTATGACCACTACCGCTTACTGAACGATGACGATAGCTTTGTCCACATCACGGTATATCTACTGGCAGGGCGAACCGATGAACAAAAAGAACTCATCGCCCTAACCCTGCGCAAAAACCTGACTAATTACCTCAAAACCATCACATCCATCAGCATCGACATCCGCGACATGAACCCGATCGCCTATAAAAAGCATTTGTTAGAGTAAGGGGTTTAATTCCCATCTTCCGGCAAACCGGGAAGCGGTACAACTTCTATGCCTTCTTCGATCAGTTCTTTAGCTTCACCAATCGTTGCTTGGCCAAAAATACCGCGAGCAGGGGCTTCTTTATAATGAATTTTTCGGGCTTCTTCGGCAAAGTTATCGCCAACATTATCCGCTGATTTTTCAATTTCTTTACGCATTTTACGCACTGTTTGGATGAACTCTTTCACCTCTGGCGTTTGGCTGGAAGCCAACAGATTTTGCGTTTTTTCAGGCTCAGCTTTCAATTTGTTTTTCTTTGCCGGAATGCCCGGAGCCATAAGCTGTTTAGCGATTTTAATCGAGCCGCAAACAGGGCAACTGACATAACCCTTTTTATGTTGATCATCATAGGCATCATTTGAGTCT
>JALWJW010000090.1 GCA_026996935.1 Hyphomicrobiales bacterium | reverse complement strand
GGCCACTGGAATAATTGTGGCAATCCCAAAGATTAAAAATAATTGTTTTCCAAGTTTCATATGTCTGCGCCCCTTAATTGGGAAACAAACTACATTAAAAACATTGATAGTTTCCCTAAGAGAATGGTTAAAAATTACCAAAGTTTCATCGCAAGGAAAGGTTGTTGTAATGCATACCTTGCTAAACCCACACTTATACAACCCCTCAACGATATTTTAGGAAATGGAAATCCAATGAACTTGAAATCCAATTCGATTCACCCTGCAGAAACTTTAAATGTTAAAAAGAACAAGAAAACCCGAACCAGAATTGCGCTTCTTATGGCCACAGCACTTATTGGTGCAACAGCTCTTACCAGTCTTGCAACAGTTATCCCGACAAACCCTGCCAAAGCTGAAGCAACATTAAACCGTGCTCCCAAGCAAGGCTTTGCTGATTTGGTTGAACAGGTAATGCCATCTGTTGTGAGCGTGGAAGTGCGCTTTGAGCCGGTAGCTGCTTTACAACAAAGCTATGACAATGGTGTTGGCGAGCAACCAAGATTTTCACAGGAAAATCCATTTGAATTCTTTTTTAACCGTGGTCAGCGTGATCGCTCTGCAGTTCCAAAACGCCATGGGCGCAGTGGAAAATCCGTTGGCTCTGGTTTTGTCATCTCAACCGATGGCTATGTCATTACCAACAACCATGTTGTAAAAAATGCCTCATCAGTCATCGTTAAAACCTCTGATGGGGAAGAATTTAAAGCCAAAGTAATCGGCACAGACCCGAAAACAGATTTGGCTGTATTGAAAATTGACTCAAGCAAAACCTTTAAACCGGTAAAACTAGCAGCAAAAGACCCTCGTGTTGGCGATTGGGTTGTTGCTGTCGGTAATCCATACGGATTGGGCGGTACAGTAACAACCGGTATTGTTTCTGCTCGTGGCCGTGATATTGGTTCTGGCCCTTATGATAATTTCCTGCAAATTGATGCGTCAATCAATAAAGGCAATTCCGGTGGCCCAGCATTTAACCTCAAAGGTGAAGTAATTGGCGTAAATACAGCTATTTTCTCCCCTTCAGGTGGCAGTGTTGGTATTGGCTTTGCTATTCCAGCTTCAACCACAAAACGTATTGTTGATGATCTTATCAATAAAGGTAATGTAACGCGTGGCTGGCTTGGTGTGCAAATTCAATCGGTCACCAAGGACATTGCCGACAGTATGGGGCTGAAATCAGCTAAAGGCACTTTAGTGGCAAAAGTCACAGATGGATCACCTGCTCAAAAAGCTGGTCTGAAAACAGGCGACACAATTTTGAAAGTAAATGGTGAAGATGTTAAAGGCCCGCGCGAATTAGCCCGTAAAATTGCAGGCGTGAAACCTGGTCAAGTCGCGAAAATGGACATTATCAGAAAAGGTAAACGCCAAATAATTGACGTAACCATCGGTACAATGCCAGGTGCTGACAAAATGGCCGGATTGAATAAAAAACAGTCAAATTCTCAAGTGCCAAAACTTGCAAAACTTGGTATTGCTGTTGAGGAAAATCAGGATGGTGATGGCGTGATTGTTCGAGCAACCGATCCAAACGGTATCGCAGCAGCTAAAGGCATTCGCCCCGGTGACGTTATTGTTGAAGTGGCTGGTATCGAAATTGATGGCCCGCGTTCCTTAAAAGCAGCATTGGCCCATGCGGGAAAAGCAGGCGATAAATCTGTTTTGATGCTGGTTATCTCCAAAGGTCGTCAGCGTTTCGTTGCTTTACCTTTAAAGCGGTCATGATGATCAAGTAACATTTCCCTGCACAATCAGAGTAAGGCAAGCCCCTTAATTTGATTGTTCTAACGGCGCGACCCCTGAAGCAAATGCAGATCCCCTCTTTGCCGTTTCAGGTGTCGCGTCTTTTTTTGAGGTGACAATTGATGAAAAACACGGCAAACAATAGCAAAGAAAATTCTAACGGGCAAAACAGTGCTATGCATATTTTAATTATTGAAGATGATCTTGAGGCAGCAGGTTGGCTTAAAAAAGGTCTGAAAGAAAGTGGCCACGTGGTCGATCATGCCAGTGATGGTGAAACAGGTCTGGCTTTGGCTCTTTCAGAACCTTTTGATGTTCTGATCATAGATCGGATGCTGCCTAAAATGGATGGGCTGACGATTGTTAAAAAAGCGCGTGAGGAAGGTGTTAAAACCCCGGTGCTGATTCTTAGCGCCCTTGGTGAAGTTGATGAAAAGGTCGATGGTTTGCGCGCTGGTGCTGATGATTATTTACCTAAACCATATGCTTTTTCAGAATTATTAGCCCGGGTTGAAGGGCTTGTTCGGCGCAAAGATACCGAACCGCAACAAACGGTGTTGAAAGCGCAGGATTTAGAGATTGACCTTTTAACCCGTAAAGCCAAACGTGGTGATCAGGAAATATTGTTGCAACCGCGTGAATTCAAATTGCTTGAATATTTAATGCGCAATGCAGATCAGGTCGTAACCCGCACGATGTTGCTGGAAAATGTGTGGAACTATCATTTCGATCCGCAAACCAATGTGATTGATGTGCATATTTCGCGATTGCGCGGCAAGATTGATAAAGACTTTGATACTCCAATTTTAGAAACGGTCCGCGGTGCGGGGTATATGATCCGTGCGCATAAACCTTAAAGTCCTAAAAACCTCAACCTTTCGCCTGGCGGCGATTTACCTGGTGGTTTTTGCGGTCTCAACCGGGGCTGTTCTTGGCTATGTGTATTGGAATACGGTTGTGCTGTTGCAACAGCAAACTGATGATACCATCGGTGCAGAGGTACAAGGTCTGGCCGAACAATATCGCCAGCGTGGTCTTTCGGGTTTGCTTGAAATTGTTAAAGAGCGCTCAAAAGAAAATAACGGCTCGATTTATCTATTTACCAACTTTGTTGGCCGTCGTCTGGCAGGTAATCTTGATGGTCTACCTGTTGGCGCGGTGGGCAAAGAAGGCTGGATAGAGTTTCCCTATGGGATACAAACAAAGAACGGACCTGATAAACATATTGCCCGTGCCTATCATCTGCAACTGGCTGGTGGGTTTAAGCTTGTTGTGGGCCGCGATGTTGCCGAGCGCCGTGAACTGGCCAGAGTAATCCGTACCGCATTGTTTTGGGCATTGGGGCTGGCCGCTGTGTTTGGTGTTAGCGGTGCATTTTTACTTAGCCGAAATTTCCTTGCCCGTATTGATTCAATTTCAGCAACCAGTAGGACCATTATGGCTGGTGATCTAAGTGAACGTATGCCCGTAACAGGCACCAATGATGAGCTTGATCGTTTAGCAACGAGTCTGAATGAGATGCTTGACCAGATTGAAGGCTTGATGATGGGCATGAAAGAAGTTTCAAGTAATATTGCCCACGACTTGCGCACCCCCTTAACCCGCATGCGCACCCGTGTTGAAGCAGCGTTGCGCACAGGCAAAGATAAGGACCAGACCGAAGCCTTACAATCCACCCTTGAAGAAACCGACCAGCTTTTAGCGACGTTTAACGCCTTGCTCTCCATAGCCAAGGCCGAAGCAGGCCAGGCCCGTGCCGGCTTTGTGCCGGTTAATTTGTCCGAACTGGTTGAAGAAATGTCAGAGCTTTATGAACCCATTGTTGAAGATGAGGGCGGCATGCTTGAGTTAAAAGTGGAGCCAGATGTAATGATAGCTGGTGATCGTCAGTTGTTGGCTCAGCTCATGACCAACCTGATTGATAATAGTCTGAAATACGGCCGCGACCCTGAAAGCAATATTCCAACCATTTCTTTGCAAACCGCAATGATTGATGAAAAGCCTACCTTAATCATTGCTGATAAAGGTGTTGGCATTGCCGATAAAGACCGTGAACGGGTGACAGAGCGGTTTGTCAGACTGGAAGAAAGCCGGTCAGCCCCCGGCAATGGCTTGGGCTTATCGCTGGTTAAGGGCGTGGTGAAACTGCACAAGGGTGAGATGGTTTTGCAAGACAATAAACCGGGTTTAAAAGTCTCCATTAAATTTAATACCTGATGTAGATTGCTCTTTTAAAATCAGTCACAACGGTTAAGCTGCAACAAAATCATAATCAGCGAAACCAGACATGTCTCATGATGCCAAACTTAAACTTATTGAAGCATCACCGTTTTTAACGGGGCTGGCGCACCGCTATCCCCAATGCCTTGAACTTGATCCTCAACAGGCAATTGATGATATATGTGCGCAAATAAAAACTAAAACGGCGGATTGCACAACAGAAGCTGAGGTTAAAACCTCAGTTCGCCATTCACGCAATCAGGCCGCTTTAATTATTGCCTTGGCTGATATTGAAAGCGTTTGGCAACTTGAACAGGTCACAACTGCCCTGACACAAATTGCCGATGCGTGTCTGATTGCAACAATAGACTGGTTGCTGATTGATGCAGAAAGACAAGGAAAGCTAAAGCTCATCGACCCTAAAAACCCTTCTCATGATTGCGGTTATGTAGCTTTGGCGATGGGTAAACACGGCGGTTATGAACTTAATTTTTCATCAGACATTGATTTGATTATCCTGTTTGATGCGGCCCGTGCTCCTTTAAGCGAGGGGGTGGAGCCAAACCAGTTTTTTGTGCGCATGACCAAACAATTGGTTTCCATTTTGCAGCAAATGACCCCGCAAGGTTATGCTTACCGCGTTGATTTGCGATTGCGCCCAGACCCACGCGCCACGCAAATCGCCATCTCATTTGACGCTGCCTTGATCTATTATGAAAGCGTTGGTCAGAACTGGGAACGCGCCGCAATGATTAAAGCAAGACCTGTTGCTGGTGATATAGAGCTGGGGCAGATTTTCCTCAAAGAATTGGTGCCGTTCATCTGGCGAAAGTATCTTGATTTTGCCACCATCGCCGAAGTTCATTCCCTTAAAAAACAAATCAACGCGGTTAAGGGCCATGCCAGCATTGCCGTGCTTGGGCATAATGTGAAATTGGGGCGGGGAGGCATTCGCGAGATTGAATTTTTTGTTCAAACCCAGCAACTCATAGCAGGCGGGCGCAACAAGGCGCTGCGAGGAAAATCAACCTTGGCGATGCTGAATGAATTGGTAAAAGCCAACTGGGTGGAAGCTGAAACAGCTAAGCAATTGAACGCCGCCTATCGGTTTTTACGCCAGATTGAACACCGCATTCAAATGGTTGATGATCAACAAACCCACACCTTGCCAAGTGACCCGGAAAAGTTTGAGACTTTTGCAAAATTTGCCGGGTTTAAAAATGCACAATTACTAAAAGACAAATTACGCCAAACCTTTGAATTGGTTCAGGGACATTACGATCATTTGTTTGAAGATGACATTAACCCAAGCGATGACAATGTCTGGGTTTTTGAAAGCGAAACTGATGATGAAAGCACGTTGGAAAAAATTGCTGAACTGGGCTTTAGTCAACCAACCATGGTGTCCTCAACCATTCGGGGATGGTATATCGGCCGTTATGGCGCTATGCGCAGCGCCGTCGCGCGCGAACGCCTGACCGAAATTTTACCAGCTTTGCTCAAAGCCTTTGCAGGCTCAGGTGATGCCGATGCCACCTTTGCTGCTTTTGACCGGTTTTTATCAGGATTGCCAACCGGCATACAATTGTTTTCACTGCTTAAAGCCCATCCGCAATACCTTGAACTTATCGCCAATATTCTAGGCTCGGCACCACGTCTGGCTCAAGAAATGTCGCGTCATCCCAAAATGCTTGATGCGGTGCTTGAGCCGTCATTTTTTGAAACCATTGCTACCAGACAACAATTACAGGATTTGATTGCCGATCAGGTTCCTGACGATTTGCCGTTTGATCTCGTACTTGACCAAACCCGTATTGTGGCGCGCGAACAAATGTTTCGTATCGGTGTGCGTAGCTTAAGCGATACCCTTAATGCAGGTGATGCAGGTCAAGCCTATTCAGACCTTGCCCAGTGCCTGATCGAACGATTGCTTAAAGCTGTTGAAAGAGATCTTGAACCGCGTCACGGCATTATTGAAAAGGGCAAGGTATGCATTGTGGCAATGGGCAAGCTTGGCGGTTATGAAATGACCTCGGCTTCTGATCTTGATTTGATCGTCATTTATGATCATCCCCAAGATCAAACATCTTCCACTGGGCCAAAACAAATCAGCGTCAATCAATATTACGCCCGTTTAACCCAGCGCCTGATAACCTCTTTGAGCGCCCCAACCAGCGAGGGTGTGCTCTATGAAGTTGATATGCGGTTGCGCCCTTCAGGTAATAAGGGACCAATTGCAACCCACATTGATGCTTTTGTCGACTATCAAAAAAACTCGGCCTGGACATGGGAAAAACTGGCTCTTACCCGTGCGCGTGTTGTGGCTGGTGATAAAGACTTTAGAGCAGTGGTTGAGACAGCCATTGCTGCTGCCTTATGCGTGCCGCGCAATAAGCAAGAGGTATTTAATG
>JALWJW010000089.1 GCA_026996935.1 Hyphomicrobiales bacterium | reverse complement strand
AAACCCATGCTGTTGGTTTAAATTGGTGTTTATTGGTAAGAGAATGTCCACGTGTCCATGCTCAACGCGCTGTAAAGTAGCACCGAGGTAATTCATAAAAGGTTGGGCGGAAAAACTGCTTTTTATTCTTTGTGAGTAATCGGGATTACGGGGTGGTTGGGTGTGCCAACTCATTACCTTTATTCCTGATCGAGCTGGCGCAATTGGGCCAGACATTTGGCTTCGACATCTTGCATTTCGCGCAATGTGATATCTAGGTCACGTTGGCGCTGTTCAAGAATGTCGCGCTTTTCAGCAATGGTATTGATAAGAAGTTTTAGCTGGCCTGTTTCGCCAGGTTCTGCATCATACATCAAGACGATTTCTTTAATTTCTGCCAGGGAAAAGCCAAGGCGTTTACCGCGCAAGACCAGTTTTAATCGTACTCTGTCTTTTTGGGTGAAAAACCGGGTGCGACCGCGGCGTAAGGGATTGAGCAAACCCTGTTCTTCATAAAACCTTAGTGATCTGGTTGAGACATCGTGCTCGCTGGCAAGTTCGCCAACGGTATAAACTTTATCGTTGCCGTTTCGTTGCCATGCGCGTTTTTGCTCGAGTTTTTTTGCCCGTTTTTCAGCTTCGCGCTTTGCTTCTGCTTCAATATGCTTTCGTGCTGCTTCATACATATTCAATCCTCCACGATGAAAAATTATTCGCATTTGACGTTTTAGTCAATGGAAAAAAATAAATATGTAATATCAGTACCTTAGTTGTATTATCTGCTTAGTTTTCGGCGCACTTGTACAATTTGACCCTCTGGCCCGGCGTTGTAATTATCGAGTAATAATTTTGCTCGAAAGTCAGATCTGTGAAGGTGCCAGAAAACTTGGGAGCATTTTTCTTTATCAGCGGCACTAAAGGCACCATCAATCAAAGCGTGACCAACCCCCTGCCCGCGCAGTTCATGGCCGACGAATAAATCCTGTATCTGGCACATCGGCCCTTTTGACCAGCTTGACGGGGAAAAGCTATAATGGACAATACCAGCCATTCGGTACGTGTCTATGAATGCGGCGATACCAAAAATGGGCACCTGTGTGTCCATGAGTTTCAACCATGTTTCTGCAACAACATTGTCAGGCAATTTTGATCGTAAGTGGTTTTGATATCCTTGCCAAAGGGCTTCCCAGCCCATTCGATCATCATTTGCTAAAGGTCTGACTGAAACCTTTTCTGTCATAATAACCACCATGCTGCTAATCCAAGAAATACGAAAAATCCGACGACATCTGTTACCGTTGTAACAAATACGCCGGATGAAACTGCCGGATCAATTTCGAAATAATCCAGGCCAATCGGAATCAAGATGCCGGCAAGAGCAGCAACCAGCATATTTACAATCATTGCAGTGGCGATTACTAAACCGAGTTGGTCTGAACCAAACCACCACCACGAAAACAAGCCAAGTAAAGTAGCAAAGACCACGCCATTAATGACCCCAACGGCAGTTTCACGCCCGATCACACGGCCGGCGTTGGCTCCGCTTAAATCACGCGTCGCAATGGCGCGCACGGCAACGGTCATGGTTTGGGTGCCTGCATTGCCGCCCATTGAGGCAACAATCGGCATTAAAACAGCCAAGGCGACCATTTGTTCAATAGTGGCATCAAAAAGGGAAATTACCCAGGATGCAAAAACCGCTGTTGCCAGATTAACCATTAACCAGCCGAATCTGGAACGGGTTGTCGTGTAAATTGATGACGTAATATCCTCATCACCTACACCACCGAGATGTAAAATATCTTCTTCGGCTTCGTCCTGGATTACATCGACCATGTCATCAATGGTGAGCGTGCCGACCAGCCGCTCGTCATTATCAATAACAGCGGCTGATGTGAGATTATATTGTTCAAACTTATAAGCGACATCGGCTTGAAGGTCTTCAACATGAAAAACGGTGGTATGCGGAATTTCTATTTCAGCCATCGTCGTGTCGCGTGAATTGCGCAAAATATGAGATACCGGCACCCAGCCTGTGGTGTGAAAGGCTTCATCGACGACATAAATCTCATAAAAGTTCTTGGGCAAATCATCATTATCGCGCAAAAAATCTACCGTACGCCCCACTGTCCAAAAAGACGGGATGGCGACAAATTCGGTTTGCATTAAGCGCCCGGCGGTGTCTTCGGGGTAGTCTAATGCACGTATAAGAGCATCGCGTTCTACTCTGGGGACTTTTTTAAGTATCTCTTGGCGATCGGACTCGTGCAGATCTTCAATCAGATAGACAGCATCGTCCGTGTCGAGTTTTCTAACGGCTGAAGCAATGACATTATTTGGCAAGGCTTCCATCAGCTCATCACGAACATCTTCTTCTAGTTCGGGAAGTGATTCAACATCGAAAGTGCGGCCAAGTTTGTCGATTAAATCGACGCGTTCAGACCGGCGTAATTGCTCGATCAAGTCGGCAAGGTCGGCAGCGTGAAGGTTTTTAGTCAGTTCACGGGCTGTTTTCTGGTCTTCTGAAGAAAGCGCGCTGGAGACGGCACGTACAAATTCAGCGGTCAAACCGCCGTCTTCATCATGTATTAAAATTGATTGTAAGTCGTCAGCCATTTTGCCCACTCCATTTGGTGAGCGCACTATATACTGACTCGCCAATTCACCAAATTATTTGTCTAACCTGAAATAAGCGACATAAGTATCTCTTGCTTATCACTGCCATGGCATTTATCGCTATTGATATTAAAATTTCAACACTGGTTATTGTGAGATTGTAAGTGGGCGAAATTAGCCAGGCATTTAGTATTGCCCTAAATCTTTTATGGAGCTTTGATAGTGATTTGATCGCTATCGTCTCATTGTCATTAAAGGTTTCTTTTGTGGCTGTTTTGATCGCGTGTGGTCTGGGGTTTGCTCTAGGCGCGTCGCTAACCGTCTATCGTTTTCCCGGGCGCAAAGTTTTCATTGTATTACTGAATGCGTTGATGGGTTTGCCACCTGTTGTGGTTGGTTTGATTGTTTATTTGTTACTGTCGCGCTCTGGTCCGCTTGGTGTGTTAGGGTTGTTGTATACACCAACGGCAATGATCATTGCTCAGGTGATGCTTATTACTCCTCTTGTGGCCGCTTTATCATTGCAGACGTTACAAAGTTTGTTTGAAGAGTACGATGAGTTTTTTCAGTCGTTAAATTTGACTTCGCGGGAAAAAATCAGAACCATTTTATGGGATGGCAGGTTTGATTTGGTTACAATTGCTTTGGCCGGGTTTGGCCGTGCAATATCTGAAGTTGGCGCGGTGATGATCGTTGGCGGTAACATTAATCACCTCACCCGTATTATGACAACTGCCATCGCGCTTGAGACTTCTAAAGGAACTTTGGCTTTTGCTTTGGCGCTTGGAATAATTCTCATAAGTATTTCAATTTTGGTAAATGGTGCGGTGATGTTGGTTCGCTCGATAACAACGAGGTCAAGCCATGCCCAATGAAAAACTAAAATTTGTTTCAGATGTACGTGAAGATGGGTCGATCACTTTTAACAATGTTAATTTGCGCATAAATGGCAAAACGCTGATTAGCCAAGCGTCTTGTAAAATTGTTCACAAAGGTAAAACGCTGATTATCGGGGCAAATGGTGCTGGTAAAAGTTTATTTTTGCGATTGATTGCTGGTTTGCTTACGCCAAGTGACGGCGATATATCTATCGATCACTTTACGCCAATCAAAAATGATCGGTTTTGTTTTTCGCTGGTATTTCAAAAGCCTGTTTTATTGCGTCGCTCAACTTTTGAAAACATTGCTTATGTTTTGCGTCATTGCGGTACTGCAAAATCTGAGATCAATAATCTGGTTGAAGGGGCGTTAAAAGCAGCACGGTTAGAGCATCGCGCCCAAACGCCTGCACAGCAATTGTCAGGTGGAGAGCAGCAACGTCTTGCCCTTGCCCGCGCGCTGGTGACAGCACCTTGTGTTTTGTTATTGGACGAGCCAACCGCAAGTCTGGATCCTGCCTCGACATCTATCGTTGAAGAAATGATGCTTGAGGCTGAAGCAAGTGGAATGAAGGTCATTTTAGTGACGCATGATATCAAGCAGGCAAAACGCATTGGTGATGATATTATTTTTATTCATGACGGGAAAATTTTAGCTCACTCACCTGCAAAAGAGTTTTTTAAAAACCCTGGCAGTTCGCAAGCTCAATGTTATTTGGACGGCAAGGTTTTTATTCCTGAAAAATAATGAAAATATGAGGATAATATGGAAAAGAAAACACAAATAGAACTTGAAGCAGCAGCCTTTCGCGGTTTGGTAGCTCACTTACAAAAACGTACAGACGTTCAAAATATTGATTTGATGATTTTGGCAGGGTTTTGCCGTAATTGCTTAGCAAAATGGTATAAAAAAGCCGCCATAGAAAATGGTTTAGACATGGATTATGGTCAGGCTCGTGAAGCTATTTATGGTATGCCATATGAAGAATACAAAGAAAAATACCAATTGCCATCAACGCCAGAACAACAAGAAGCATATAAAAATGCCGATAAAGCGGTGATTTAAGACCAAGCCCCTTTCGGGCTAAAACCTTTTTACGTCAAGTCAACGCCTTTTCTATGTCATCAAATGCCAGCATGAGTGTTTGGCGACGATCCAGATTCAGAGCGTTGGTTTGGCGTATGGCACCTGCAAAAGATGAATGGCATTGGGCCAACGCATTTGCCGTGCTGGTATTGTTGTTTATGGCGGCGAGTCGTGCGCGTTTGCCCAGCCAATCGGAAAGTAAATCGGCAAAAATGTTGAATTGTTCTTCTGTACCGCGCTTTGAAAATTCTTCGGTGAGTTTTAGTAAAGCTGAAGTGTTGAACTGTGACGTTTGATTTGTGATTTTTTCAAACATAACAAATTGGCGCGCGCCGATTGAGGTTGCCAGTTCTTTGGCTCGACCCGGGCTGCCGTGGCTTAAGGTAATGAGGGATTTTAGGTCATCTTCATTGATCTCAACCTCTAACATGCCATTTGATAAAACCTGCTCTACCTCGCCGTCCTGCAAAGGTGACAGTTCAAGCTTCAGGCATCGAGAGCGTATGGTCGGCAGCAGTTTTCCCGGTGCATGGGATATAACTAAAAATACACATTTTTCAGGTGGTTCTTCGAGTATTTTCAGTACAGCATTGGCGGCATTTGCATTCATTTCATCGGCTGCATCAATTATGCAAATTCGCCACCCCCCTTCACCAGCAGTTTTGGAGAAAAAATTTGAGGTTTTGCGGGCATCATCGACGCTTATTTGCGGGCGTAATTTTTTTGTTTTTGGATTGAGTTCGCGCTGTAACACCAATAGATCAGAATGTCCGCGGGCCATAACCCGTTTTGCAGCGGGGTTGTCACTTTCAACCGATAAGTCTTGAGCTAAATGAAGGGCTGGTGATGTCGGGTCCGGGTTTGTAAAAAGAAACTTTGCAAACCGATATGCCAATGTTGCTTTGCCGATGCCTTGCGGGCCAGTCAGCATCCAGGCATGATGTAATTTACCCGAACGGTAGGCATCTAAAAGGTGTTGCTCGACTTCTTTGTGTCCGATAAGGCGCGATTGCAGGCGGGGGTGAAACTGGTTTTCACGCGGGTCTAATTCGTCATCGGCGTTCATAAGATATTTAGTCTCGTTTTAACGGTATTCCAAATTGATGATGCCACATCTTGTGGTGATTGGTCAGCGTTAATTATCACACAACGATCAGGTTCGTTTTCGGCAATGGTAATAAAACTGCGGCGCAGGGTTTGGTGAAAGGATTTTGGTTTGTTTTCATATCGATCTTCGTGACCATGGTCACGGTTATGGGTGCGCGCCAAACCGATGTCGGGATCGATGTCAAAAATGAGTGTCAGGTCAGGAGTTGTCGGTCCGATAATCTCTTTTTCCAGATGTTTTATCAGGCTTTGCCGGACACCGCCAGCCGCGCCCTGATAAGCTCGAGTAGAATCCATAAAGCGATCACATATGACAATTTTTTTGGCCTTTAAAGCAGGTCGGATTGTATTGGTTAAGTGGTCATCACGTGCGGCATAATTCAGTAAGGTTTCTGCTGTTGGTGACCATCGATTTGGGTTGCCGGTGACAAGGAGATTGCGGATGTCTTCAGCTCCGATTGAACCACCTGGTTCGCGCGTTTGCAAAACGCACAAACCATACTGTTGCAGTTTTTCATTAAGCATCTTTGCTTGCGTTGATTTTCCTGCCCCCTCACCGCCTTCAAAAGTGATGAAATACCCCGAGGAGGTATTATTATCTGTTGCGTTTTGATTAGACATTTTCAGCCACCGAAAACCTGAAAAAGGACTGTATCAAAAGCCTTGCTCCACATGCTGTCAACCCGATCTATGCTTTGTTTAGTGACAACGGGCGCTGAGGTGATGGTTTTACCATCCAACTTTATGACCAGATTACCTACTTGTTGCCCCTTGGAAACAGGGGCAGCAAGGGGGCCGGTGAACACAACACTCATCTTTGCATTGCTTCTTTCCTGTTTGGATAGTTTTACAGTGATGTCGTTTTTTGCAATGAGTTGGACGGATGATTTGTTCCCTCCCCAAACTCGAGCGCTACTCACTTTATCGCCGGCGCGAAATAAAGAG
>JALWJW010000088.1:21240-23915 GCA_026996935.1 Hyphomicrobiales bacterium | reverse complement strand
GGGCTAAGACCGAAGCAGGTGTTCACCGCCTTGTTAGAATTTCGCCCTATGATTCCAATGCCCGTCGGCATACATCTTTTTGTTCGGTTTGGGTTTATCCTGTTATTGATGATAATATTCAGATTGACATCAATGAAAGCGATTGCCGGATTGACACTTACCGTGCTCAAGGGGCTGGCGGTCAGCATATTAACACCACCGATAGTGCGGTGCGCATTACCCACAACCCGTCGGGTATTGTGGTGCAATGTCAGGCCCAACGCTCACAACATAAAAACAAAGCTGAAGCATGGGATATGTTAAGGGCGCGCCTATATGAGAAAGAATTGGCTGATCGCCAGGCAGAAGCTGATGCAACCGAGGCAACAAAATCTGATATAGGCTGGGGCCATCAAATCCGTTCATATGTTTTGCAACCCTATCAAATGGTCAAAGACATGCGCACCGGCCATGAAAGCTCTAACCCGTCAGCGGTGTTAGATGGTGATCTGGACCCGTTTATTCAGGCTTCATTATCCAGCCAGATTAAAGGCCATGAAGATGTTGACGTAGAAGACTTAGGCTAGCACGCGTCGCGTTTTAGTGGATTCAAGCATTCACTTACTGGTATGAGGCAGGCTGAAAGAAACAAAGCCTTTCATACCGGTAAAGTGAACTCAATTTAATGCGACACGCACTAGGTGGCTAAATCCGGGTTTCTCTTAAATTCGCCACAATCGTTGTCAAACTTGACGTAACCGCCCCTTCCTTTTGAAAAGGTGTTCTCATGAAACGGTTTTTTATAGCAGCTCTATTTTGTTCCAGCGCATTCACCCCTATTTTGGCACAGGATATAGATACTGTTTCTGCGGTTTCAGCCGTGACGGTGTTTCCGCAAGGGGCTGAAGTTTCTCGCCTTGCTACCAGCACCATTCCCGCTGGCGATCATGTGCTGATTATTAAGGATTTGCCAGGAAAAATTATACCGAACTCGGTTCGCGTGGAAGGAGTGTCTGACGGTAATCTGGAAATTGGCTCAGTGGATGTGCGACAGGAATATATTTCACGCCGGGCAAGCCCGGTTGAACGCCAAGCAATTGAAGACCAGATTGAAGTGCTAAATGATGAAATTTCAGCGCTTTCACAAGATATTCAAGATGCCCAAAGTCAACGAAAGCTCATACAGGCTATTGCCTCGCGTGCCATTGCCCCGCGTAAAAATAACGATGGGGGAATTTCCATTGATGCCAATCAGATTGATGCTTTATTAGGGGTAACTGAAAAACGCTTTGCCAATCTGTCCAAAATTATCGGGCAAGCAAGAATCGATATTCGCACTCGTCAACGCAAGGTTTCCGAATTGGCACAAAAACTGGGCCAACAGTCACCGCCCCAGCATTTACAAACCATTGTTTCTATTAACATTAATGCTACCAGTGCCAGCGATGCAAAATTTAAAATCCGTTATAATGTGCATGATGCTGGTTGGGTGCCTGTCTACGATGCCAAATTAACGATTGGCGCCAAGGGCAAAGGCAGCACGCTAAAACTGGCGCGTCGTGCCAGTGTTAGCCAAGGCACTGGTGATGTCTGGAAGGATGTTGCGCTAACGCTTTCAACCGCGCGACCAAGCGGGCGAACAAAAGCCCCGGTCATCAGCCCATATATTTTGCGTGAGCAACCAAAATTTGGCGACCCTGCGAGCGGTTCAAGATTGTCCGTTCAGAAAAAAGAACGAATGCCATCGCCTGAAATGATGGATAAATCTGCACCCGTAGTTGCGGCTCATGCACCTGTTCGCCGTACTCGCGCTCAAACTGTTTTTGCCGGTTTTCTGGCCGAATATAAGATTGCAGGTAAAGTGACGGTCAGCAATAAAAATATGAAAAAAAACGTTCTTATTAATGTTGATGACTTAAAGGTTGATCTTGCGGCAAACGCGACACCGCGCCACGATCTGAAAGCCTATCTGACAGCAAAATTTAAGGTGGCGAGTAAATCCCCTTACCTTCCAGGCCAAGTTTTATTGTTCCGTGATGGTGTGTTTTTAGGCAAAGGCCAATTGCCTCGGCTTAATTCTGGTGAGGAACATGCTCTTTCATTTGGCAGTGATGATTTCATCAAAATCAAACGCACCAAGGTGAAACAGAAAACCAGTGAAAGCGGTATCTTTTCCAAATCACGCATTGAAGTGCGCAACTGGATCACTACGGTAAAAAACCTGCATGACTTTGCGATGCCTGTGGTTATTTCAGATCGCTTACCGGTTTCGACGCACGAAAATATTGAAGTCAAGTTGCTTCAAAACTCCACCCCGGCCAGTCGTAAAAACGTTAAGAATCTGCGTGGCGTTATGGCCTGGGATTTAAATGTCGGGCCAAATGAAACTAAAACAATTAATTTTGGCTATCAGGTCACATGGCCCAAAGGCATGACAATTACACCAATCAGATGATTTAAAACATATCACCTTTTTTGTAATCCAATCGGCGTTGGCAAGGCTGCGCACCTATGGATATGTTTCTTACAACCAGTTTTTCAACCGCTTAACAGCTTCACGCATTTCAATGTGGGAACCGGCGAATGAGAACCGCAAGTGGGTTTTGCCCTCGTACGGGTCAAAGTCTAACCCAGTGGTTGCTGCTACGCCGGCCTCGTTAAGCATTTTTTTGGCAAAGGCGGCACTGTCATTGGTG
>JALWJW010000088.1:12561-21230 GCA_026996935.1 Hyphomicrobiales bacterium | reverse complement strand
AAACATCGGCATAAATATAAAAGGCACCATCAACGGGGGTGAACCTATCCAGCCCGATTGTTGGCAATTCGTTCATTAAAAACTCGCGGTTGGCCGCATACACGGCTTTGCGTTGATCTAATTCTTTGCGCGCATCAAAGGCGGCCAAGGCGGCATATTGAGAAATTGCCGCTGTTGAAATGTATAGGTTTTGCGATAAACACTCGATTGGGCGCACCAAATATTGCGGTACAATCATCCAACCGACACGCCAGCCCGTCATGCAATAGTATTTTGAAAATGAGTTGATGACAATCGCGTCATCATCAAACTGTAATGCTGTTGCTTGAGGTGGTACATCGCTGCTTTGCTCGCTCCACGCCAGTTCATGATAAATCTCATCCGATATAAAACGAACGCCAGCTTGTTTGCTTGCTGCCAGAAGGTTTTGCAAATCTTGCGGCGGTAACATGGTGCCGGTCGGGTTGGCCGGGCTTGCAACCAAAACGCCATCAAGCCGCCTGCCCTTAATGTCGTCAACACTTGGGGCCCAGCGGGTTGCTGCGGTGGTCTGAATATCTTCCACCTCTAAATCAACTGATTTTAAAATATTGCGGTAAGCGGGGTAGCCCGGCGTTGCTAATCCCACTTTTTGGCCGCGGTCAAAACACGCGGTAAAGGCCAAGACAAATGCGGCTGACGAGCCAGAGGTTACGACAACACGCTCAGGCGAAATATCAACGCCATAAGTCTGTTTATAATGTAGCGCAATACGTTCGCGCAAAGGGCCGTATCCCAAGGCATCAACATATCCTAAACGCTCGGTTTTTAATGCCCGATCAGCGGCTTCAATCACCTTTTTGGCAGGCCCGCCCGATGGTTGGCCAACTTCCATATGGATGATTTTGGTGCCAGCTCGTTCAAGCCTGCCTGCCTGGGCCATCATATCCATGACGAGAAAAGGTTCTACAGATGCGGCGCGGCGGGAGGTTTTCAAAATCAAATTCCTGATTTAATAAAATGTTACTATGAAAAGGTTTACCAAACCTGTTATCATAGAGACAAAGTTATGGCTATTGCTTCTCAACAAAATGACCGCAATGCCGTTTTATTGCTACAAAGCCAGGCTTAGGCTTAATTAAGGTCCAAGTATCGCCGTATTTGGCTTGGAAAAGATGTTTAAAGGCAATCACATTTAGAGAAAGTTACCCCATGCCCCGCGCTCCATTTGGCCGCAAACTGAAACAAGTGTTTACACGAGCAATTATATTTGTGTTTTGCTTTACTCTTGTGGCACCTACATTTTCTGTGTCTCCTGTGCGGGCGCAAGGTTCGGGGCTTGTCAGAGATGCTGAAATTGAAGGTTTGATGCGGCTTTATTCTGTACCCATTTTCAAGGCTGCGGGGCTGGACCCACGAGCGGTTAAAGTTTACCTAATCAACCAACCATCAATAAATGCATTTGTTGCTGGCGGGCAGCGCATTTTTATTCATACAGGGCTATTGCAAAAAGCTAAAACCCCCGGTGAAGTCATTGGGGTTATTGCCCATGAAACCGGTCATATTGCCGGTGGCCACCTGGCGCGGCTTGGCAATGAAATGGATAAAGCCTCCAATTATGCCATCATCTCGATGCTTTTGGGAATGGCGGTTATTGCCGGAGGGGCGGCGGCAGGGTCTGATGATGCGGCAAAAGTTGGACAAGCGGCAATTTTTGGTGGGCAAAATGCTGCGAAACGAAATGTGCTTTCGTATATCAGAGCACAAGAAGCAGCCGCAGATCAGGCCGCAATGCGTTATCTGACAAAATCCAAACAATCCGGCAGGGGAATGCTGGCATTGTTCAACACGCTGGCAACCGGGTCTCTTGGTTCTCTGCGTCACACCGACCCGTATGTACAGACCCACCCGATGCCGTTTCAACGGATAAATAATTTAAAACGACTGGTAAAGAAAAGTAAGTATTACAATAAAAAGCCCCCTGCCGGTCTGGTGCTTCGTCACAAGCTCATGCAGGCCAAACTTGATGGTTTTGTAAACAGTCCGCGTTATGTGTATCGCAAATACCCGACATCGGACAAATCATTATTTGGCCGCTATGCACGTGCGATTGTGACCTTTCGATCAGGTGATATTCGCAATGCCATCCCAATGATTGACGGGTTGATTGAAACCATTCCACAAAATCCGTATTTTTGGGAACTTAAAGGTCAGGCGCTTATTGAGAATGGCCAACCGGCTCGTGCTATCAAGCCGTTAAAAGTAGCCCTGAAACAAACATCAGGGAACGGTTTGATCTCCATGTTGTTGGCGCGCGCTTATTTAGGTGCAGGCGGTAAAGCCAATGCCAAAAAAGCATTGCGCATTCTGATAAAAGCCAAACGCTATGAAAACCATTCAGTTGACCTGCATTTACTACTGGCACGCGCTTATGCGGTTTCTGGCAGTATTGCCAAAGCTGAATTAGAAACAGCAGAAGCAGCAATTCGTTCCGGAGACAAAAAGCTAGCCCAATCCAAAGCCAGAAAAGCCATGAAACGAATGAAGCGCGGCTCCCCCGGCTGGCAGCGCGCGAAAGACATTGTGAACTTTGCTGGTCGAAAATAATTGCAGATGGCCTGTCAACGCCTTATCTATTTTACCCATATACGAAAATCTGGCGAAAACAGATTTATTTAAAAAGGAAGTCTCATGCTTGCACGTTTTAAGAAACTAGGTATCACCGCATCATTTTTGGCTGGGCTGGCATTGCCTATTGCTGTTCAGGCAGGTGAATTTAACGATGCCCAAAAGAAAGAAATGGGCCAAATCGTTCGCGAGTATCTTTTGAAAAATCCTGAAGTATTGCGCGATGCCTTTCTGGCGCTTGAAAGAAAAGAGAAAATTGCAAAACTCAGCCAAGCTAAAAAAGCTATTATTGAGCAGGCTGATGGTATTTTCCGTTCAAGTGGCGACCTTGTGATGGGCAACCCAAACGGCAAGACCACGATGGTTGAATTCTTTGATTATAATTGTGGCTTCTGTAAACGCTCTTTACCTGATATTTTACGCTTGGCGGCGGAAGATAAAGATCTCAAAATTGTTTTGAAAGAGTTTCCGATTCTTGGTCCAGGTTCCATGTTCGCTGCCCGCGCGGCCATTGCCTCTGGTTTTCAAAACAAATATCTTGAACTCCATCTCGCGATAATCAAAAAACGTGGAACTGTGAATGAGGCGGCGGTTTTAAAAGCGGCTCAATCAATTGGCCTTGATATGAAAAAACTTCAAAAAGATATGAAATCTGACGAGGTCAGCAGAATTATTCAACAAAACCACGCCATAGCGCGAGAACTTAATATCAATGGTACACCAGCATTTATTATTGGCGACCAGATACTGCCTGGAGCTGTTGGATTTGAGACTTTAAGCTCAACGATCAAAGATGTTCGTGAAAATGGTACCTGTAAAGTTTGCTAAGACTGGAAAACTTGCTGTTTCTAAGGGGTTATTCGCCCTTTTGATCTTCCCTCATCAAGAATCCGTGTTATTAGTGATGCGATGAGGGAGCTTGTGATGTCTAAGCCAATATATATCCTGAATGGACCAAATCTCAATCTGTTGGGTACGCGTGAACCAGATGTGTATGGCGTGCAGACACTTGATGATATATCTGTCTTGTGTAAACAAAAGGCCGATTCCTTAAACCTTACAATAGACTTTCGCCAAACAAATAATGAAGGCGATCTGGTTAGCCACGTGCAAGAAGCCCAAAAAAGCGCCTGTGCCATCATTATCAATGCCGCTGCTTATACACATACCTCGGTTGCCCTGCATGACAGCCTGCGCATGGTAGATGTACCGATTATTGAAGTTCATTTATCAAACATCTATAAGCGTGAGGAATTTCGCCACAAAAGCTTTGTATCACCAGTTGCCCAAGGGGTGATTTGTGGATTGGGAGCCAACGGATACGAACTGGCAATTGAAGCCGTTCACAAAATACTTTGAAAATAGCCATTAAATAATTTGAGCAAAACATATGTCTAAAACAAAACTCGATAAAGAAATGATCCGCGAACTGGCGGGCCTGTTGGATGAAACAGGACTGACCGAAATTGAAGTTGAACAGAATGACTTTCGTATTCGCGTTGCCAAAGGTGGTCAAATGGTTGCAGCAGCACCAGGCCCGGCCCCCGTTGCGGCACCAGCGCCAAGTGCGGCGGCAGAGCCAACTGCTAACGCAAATGCGGAAACATCACCTATGGTTGGCACGGTTTACCTTGCCCCTGCCCCTGGCGCGGCCCGTTTCGTTGAAGTTGGTGCCAGCGTTAGTGTTGGTGATCCTTTGCTGATTGTTGAGGCCATGAAAACAATGAACCAGATTCCGGCAACCAAAGCTGGTGTGGTTAAAGCTATTTTGGTTGAAGACGGCCAACCAGTAGAATTTGGCGAACCTTTGGTTATCATTGAATAGGACAGCAACAAATGTTCGAAAAAGTTCTGATAGCCAATCGCGGCGAAATTGCATTGCGGGTTTTGCGTGCCTGTAACGAGCTTGGCATCGCAACAGTTGCTGTGCATTCCACCGCTGATGAAAATGCGATGCATGTGCGCCTGGCCGATGAAAGTGTATGTATTGGCCCACCACCTGCAACCGACAGCTATTTAAGTATTCCTGCTATCTTGTCAGCATGCGAAATTACTGGTGCTGATGCAGTTCATCCAGGTTATGGCTTCTTATCTGAAAATGCTCAATTTTCCGATATTTTGAAAGAACATGGTGTCACTTTTATTGGCCCCAGTGGTGATGATATTCGCATCATGGGTGATAAAATTGCCGCCAAACAAACAGTTGACCGTTTAGGCATTCCCGTTGTTCCCGGTTCTCCCGGTGCAGTTGAAGACCCTCAAGAAGCTATTAAAATCGCCAATGATATTGGCTTTCCCGTCATTATTAAAGCGGCCGCTGGCGGCGGTGGCCGCGGTATGCGGGTGGTGGAAAAACGCGAGGACATGGAAGTGTCTTTGCAAATGACCCAAACCGAAGCCAAAACCGCCTTTGGTGACGGCTCGGTGTATATCGAGAAATATCTGGGCAAACCGCGCCACATTGAAATTCAGGTTTTAGGTGATGGACAAGGTGGCGGCGTTCATCTTGGCGAGCGCGATTGCTCCCTTCAACGCCGGCACCAAAAAGTTTGGGAAGAGGCCCGCTCACCTGCCTTAAATGATGACCAGCGGGCAAAAATTGGTGCAACTTGTGCCAAAGCCATTGCCGATATGAATTATTCTGGCGCTGGTACGATTGAATTCTTATACGAAAATGGCGAGTTCTATTTCATTGAAATGAACACCCGTTTGCAAGTTGAACACCCAATCACCGAGATGATTACGGGCATTGATTTGGTACAGGAACAAATCCGCATCGCGGCGGGGGCAAAACTTGGCTACACCCAGGATGATATCAGCTTTAATGGCCATGCGATTGAGTGCCGAATAAATGCTGAAAATGCTCGCACCTTTATGCCTTCTCCCGGCTTGGTTGAAAATGTTCATGTGCCTGGCGGTCTTGGTGTTCGGGTGGATTCGGGTATTTATTCCGGTTATTCCATACCACCCTATTATGACAGCCTCATCGGTAAACTGATTGTATTTGGCAATACCCGCAATGACTGCCTCATGCGGTTGCGGCGTGCGCTGGATGAATATGTCATTCAAGGCATTGACACAACTATTCCGTTGTTTCAGGATTTGTTGAAAGAAAAAGATATTATGGATGGCAATTATGACATTCACTGGCTTGAAAAATATTTGGCAAAAGATGCTTAACTTTATCGTCATTCCCGCGAAAGCGGGAATCCAGTAAGCCAACGACCTGCAAAGCACTTGGCCGTAAGTTCCCGCTTTCGCGAGAATAACGAGTGAGTGTGAATTAGCGAACTTTAGTAAATGACTGCAACAATAACCCCGCAAATACTGCTCCGTGCTTATGCCGCCGGCATTTTTCCGATGGCCGATGATGGGCAGGACAACTCGCTTTATTGGGTGGAGCCTGAAGAGCGCGGTATTATCCCCTTGCGCGGGTTTCACGTGCCGCGATCACTGGCAAAAAAGGTGCGTAAGCAAGACTTTGAAGTACGGGTTGATAGTGACTTTGATGCAGTGATTAAAGCCTGTGCAGCGGTATCTGATATGCGCGATTCCACCTGGATTAATTCGCGCATCATCTCGCTTTACAATCAACTGCATAAAATGGGCTGCGGGCATAGTGTTGAGTGCTGGCAAGATGGGAAACTTGTTGGCGGATTGTACGGTATCCGCATTGGCGCAGCGTTCTTTGGCGAAAGCATGTTTTCTCGCGCAACCGATGCGTCCAAAGTGGCGCTGGTGCATTTAGTAGCACGGCTAAAGTTTGGCGGTTTTGCGCTTTTAGATGCCCAGTTCACCAACGATCACCTCACCCAATTTGGCCTTGTTGGCGTGCCGCGCGATGACTATCATTTAATGCTGGAACCAGCGCTGGGCGTTGATGCCGAGTTTGATGCTTTTAAGGGCGATGGTGATGCGGATGAAGTTTTGAAGTTGGCGCGGGCTGGTTGAGTTTAAAACCTCTAAACAAATGCCCCCTTCCCGTCATACCTGTGCTCGTCACAGGTATCGATTCCTGAGACTTGCACTTTTAAAATCACCACCTACTAAGCCGATAACCCAGCGGTATGGATTCCTGTGTCAAGCACAGGAATGACGGCGTGGGGTGGTAAACTACTGACCAGAATGAACAAATGTCCCTTAATTAGCCGCTGGTTTTTTCTTGTTGTCATCTAATGGCGGCAGGGTGTCGGCTGGGTCTTTGGGGGCGTTGGGGTTGCGGCAGCCGGTGAGCCAGATGTCATAAACAGGGTGTTCAAGCGCGTTTAGTCCCGGGCTTTGCGCCAACATCCACCCGGTAAAAATGCGTTGGCGTGTTCCATCCAAACGGTTTTCGTCGATTTCTAGAAAAGCCGTGGTTTTAGGCTCTTCAGTTAGAGGTCGTGAATAACAAACGCGCGGTGTAATGTTTAAACTGCCAAAGCGTTTGGTTTGGTTGACGTTAATTTCAAAGGTCGTAATTGTACCTGTAATTTTATCAAGCCCGGCGAAAATGGCTATCGGATTTTTTATCGCGGCAGCATTTGCCGATGTGCCAATAAAAGCTAAACCAAATAAGGTTAAAGCCAATAAGTCTTTGAAAAGATGTGTTTTCTTCATAATTTTGTTGCTTTAAACCTTATCCGCAAATAATCAGCAGTCCAATTGCCGTTTGCGTCTTTTAGCACTGGTGCCAGTGATGTTTCAACTTTTGAGAGCACAGCTTATTTTTCATTAAAAAATTGGTCAGAAAATGGCTTGTGGAACCATCTTAAGCATTCACACAAATTACTCTTTAATGACACACTTATTATTTGTTTTTCTTATCAGAGAACATAAATTCGTTAATCAGCGCCCAAATATCCAGCGCACTTTGCGTGTGAGACAGGCTGTCACCATCTTTTAAAATCTCATCGCTACCGCCAATTTCAAGGGCGATAAACTTTGAACCAAGCAATCCTTCTGACGTGATTTTAGCGGTCGTGTCGTCGGTTAGTTTGAGATTACCTGCAACTGACATCGTCACAACGGCCTGAAAAGATTCCGGATCGAGCTTTTGCTCAACCACGGAGCCAATTTTAATACCTGCCATACGAATGTCAGAACCAACTGAAATGCCTTCGATATTCTCAAACTCAGCGATGATTTTTATGCCGCCAGTGGCACCAACGCTACTGGAATTATATAAAAACATAAAAAACCCAGCTGCGATTGCCAGAACCACCGCACCTACAATCGTTTCCACAAAACTGTTCTTCATCAGGCAATATCCATTTTTAGAGCGAAATTGTTATGTGCATCATAATAGATTCTCTATGGCACTGATATGGCAAAGTTTGACGCTGGGAAAATGATGACAATACGGTGCTTTCCTGTTGTCAATAAGGAATTGGCATAACCGTTATTTTCGAGTTTAACTTAACCTGGTATTTATTGCTTTTAGTAACTAGCAACAATAAAAAAGAGCCTCAAATGTTTGAGGCTCTTTGAATGTTTCGATGTTTTTGGACTATCGCCTTAAGGGGTCCAGGCTTCGTAATCTGGTTTGATCGCTTTTGGGTTGCGGGACAAAATGCTGCCTGCGGGGCGGTAGGCGTTTGGGGTGCCTGTTGGGTTTGCCATATGTGGGGCTTCCCAAACTTTTGCTGTGTATTTTTCTTCACTCGGTGGTGTGTCTGTGCGATGTTGCAGCCAACTATTCCAACCTGCCGGCACAGCAGACCCTTCAGCCGGGCCATTAAATACAACCCAGCGCTTTACGCTGTCTTTGGTTTCGTAATATTCATTGCCAAATTCGTCCTGGCCAACGCTGTTGCCTTTGCGCCAGGTAAAGAAACGTGTGCCAAGGGTTTGACCGTCCCACCAGATAAAGAGTTGCTTGATGAAGTTCCACATATTGCTCACCTTACGCGAATATTGCCGTTCAAAGTTGGGCAGATGACTTGTTAGCCCTCTTATGCCCCAACCACAGGTAAATTTCTAGTGGCTGGGGCATAAGTTTGTTGAAAAATGCCCGAATAAATCACGCATTCTTCTTTATATGTAACGCTATATATATGATGTGCTCATTCGGCAGGCGGCGG
>JALWJW010000088.1:0-12551 GCA_026996935.1 Hyphomicrobiales bacterium | reverse complement strand
TGCCAACTTGAATGCCTTTTACGCCCGGGCGGCCAGAATTGGTTGAATAAAGCCGCGAGCCACAGGTTGGGCAGAAATGCCGCGTACTGGTCGCGCCACTATCAGCGGTCATACTGAAAGAAGCGACCTCACCTTTCATCTCAATCTGATCATCAGTATAAAAAGCTGCGGTAATGTGATCGGCGCCTGAGGCTTTTTTACATGAATTGCAACAACAGTGTGCAGCAAACATAGGCTTGCCTGTTAACTCATAAGTTACTGCGCCACACTGACAACTACCTGTGGTTTTATCATCGCTCATCTGTCTCTCCCTTTTTTATTTTAAGTTCTATTTTGTTCAATCCACTATGACCTTGTTTGGAATCACTAGCTATTCACGTTTTTGCGTTCTGATTCCGTTTTTAGCGACAAAATCATCCCCAAAATCGGGTTTTATGCACAAAACCTGTGGAGAAAAATTTTAAAAAAATATTTTTTCATGGGCTTGACACAATTGGTTAACACAAGACTTAGACCAACTATCCACAGGCGCGATTGCGCAAGAATGGCGAAAACCGCCAAGGTTGGCGATAGAATCAATCGGGTTAAAATTTAATCCACATTGTTTCAACAGCCAAACACTACATGTTGTGTTTACCTTTTGTTAACGCACTAATTGTTGACGTGCGACGCAAAAGTGAACTACAGTCTACTCATGGCTAAGGGGTGGTCTGAGCTTAAAAATATAAGTTCAAACTCACTAGGCGAAGCCAGATCATATTAAAAAATAATGCATTGGGTTAACCTTTTAGCGGTTCTCAAGCAGGGTAACGGTGTCAAATTTCCTACAGATATTCATCTGAGGATGGGTGTGTTTGTGGGTGATTTTCCAAAAATATTCTTTTGAGGCTCAAGAGAGCTGAAAAAGACAACAAAACAGATTTTGAGCGCATTTTGGCGACTTAAGATCGAGATCAGGGTGTGGATTGAGCAGCTAATGGTGGCGGTTCATTCACGTAGGCGAAAGTTTTAAGGGGACTAACATTATGCGCATAGAGCGCCTGTTTACAACGCAAGGGCAAAGCCCATTTGCAACAATCGATTTTCGGACCGCAACCAGTGAGATCAAAAACCCTGACGGGTCCATTGTTTTCCGGTTAGCTGACATTGAAGTGCCTGCTGATTGGTCTCAAGTGGCAAGCGACATTATTGCGCAAAAATATTTCCGTAAAGCGGGTGTACCTCGGGCGCTGAAAAAAGTTGAAGAAAATTCTGTCCCCTCCTGGCTTTGGCGTTCGGTTGAAGACAAAGAAGCTTTAGCAAAATTGCCTGAAGATGAGCGCTATGGCCCTGAAATGTCTTCTCAGCAAGTGTTTTCTCGCCTTGCTGGCACATGGACTTATTGGGGTTGGAAAGGCGACTACTTCGATAGTGAAGAAGATGCGCGTGCTTTTTATGACGAACTTTGCTACATGCTGGCCACACAAAAATGTGCACCGAACTCTCCACAGTGGTTTAACACCGGCTTGTTCTGGGCTTACGGCATTGATGGCCCAAGCCAGGGGCACCATTATGTTGATTATAAAACCGGCAAACTGGTTAAATCAAAATCATCATACGAACACCCACAACCACATGCCTGCTTCATTCAATCGGTAAGCGATGACCTTGTAAATGATGGCGGCATTATGGACCTGTGGATCCGTGAAGCGCGGTTGTTCAAATATGGTTCTGGCACGGGTTCAAACTTCTCCAACATTCGCGGTGAAAACGAACCATTGTCAGGCGGCGGCAAATCTTCCGGCCTGATGTCTTTCCTTCGTATTGGTGATCGCGCTGCGGGAGCAATTAAATCTGGCGGTACAACACGCCGTGCAGCCAAAATGGTTGTCATCGATATCGACCACCCTGATGTTGAAGCCTACATTGACTGGAAAGTTAAAGAAGAGCAAAAAGTTGCCGCGCTTGTAACCGGTTCGAAAATTGTTAAAAAGCATCTTAAGGCGGTTCTTAAGGCTTGTGTTAATTGTGAAGGTGACAATGATGATTGCTTTGAAACCAGCAAAAATCCTGCTCTTAAACGCGCAGTTAAAGACGCACGCAAAGGCTTGGTACCAGACAATCTGACCCGCCGTGTCATTCAGTTTGCCAAGCAAGGCTTTAAAGATATTGAATTTGATACATACGACACCGATTGGGATGGCGAAGCCTATCGTACGGTTTCCGGGCAGAACTCAAACAACTCTATTCGCGTTACGGACAAATTCTTACGCGCCGTCGAAAATGGTTCCAGTTGGGATCTAACATGGCGCAACGCCCCTGGCGTTGCCAAAACAGTTGATGCGCGTGAACTATGGGACAAGGTTGGCAATGCTGCCTGGGCTTGTGCTGATCCCGGCATCCAGTTCCACACCACGATTAATGACTGGCACACCTGTAAAGCTGATGGCGATATTGTTGCCTCTAATCCATGTTCTGAATATATGTTCCTTGATGACACGGCTTGCAACCTTGCCTCATTGAACCTTTTACAATTCCACGATTTTGAAACAGGTGAATTTAAAACTGCCGAATTTGAACACGGTGTTCGCCTATGGACAATGGTGCTTGAAATTTCTGTTATGATGGCACAATTCCCATCAAAAGAAATTGCCAGACGCTCTTACGACTTCCGCACCCTTGGATTGGGCTTTGCCAATATTGGCGGCCTGTTAATGACTAAGGGTCTATCTTATGATAGTGATCAGGGCCGCGCCATTTGCGGTACAATCACAGCAATTATGACCGGTGTTTCTTATGCGACTTCTGCAGAAATGTCCAAAGAGCTTGGTCCCTTCCCCGGCTATAAGAAGAACCGTGAGCATGTGTTGCGCGTTTTGCGTAATCATAGACGTGCAGCCTTCGGTGAAACGTCAGGGTATGAGGATTTAAGTATTGACCCGGTTGCACTTGACCATGGCAATACTCCCGATAAGTCCATGGTTGAACGTGCCTGTGCTGCGTGGGATAAAGCGGTGACGTTAGCTGAGGAACATGGGCTGCGTAACGCGCAAGTTTCTGTTATCGCTCCCACGGGCACAATTGGCCTGGTGATGGATTGTGATACCACGGGTATTGAGCCTGACTTTGCTTTGGTTAAATTTAAAAAGCTTGCTGGCGGTGGTTACTTTAAAATCATCAATCGCGGTGTGCCGGCTGCGCTTCGCACGCTTGGATATGATGCCAATCAGATTGAAGATATTGTCAGCTATGCTGTTGGCCATAACACTTTATCTGGTGCCCCGGGTGTCAATCATGATGCGCTTAAGGAAAAAGGCTTTACCAGCCGCCAGATTGAAGCGGTTGAGCAGGGCTTGAGCACCGCATTTGACATTAAATTCGTGTTCAATAAATACACATTGGGCGAAAAGTTCTGTAAAGAAACTCTAGGTCTTAATGATGAGCAGCTTGATGACCTGAACTTTGATTTGTTGGCCGAAGTTGGCTTTAGCAAAGATGACATTGAAGCAGCAAACACCTTTGTGTGTGGTGCAATGACCTTAGAGGGTGCTCCTCATTTGTCTGACGATCATATCAGCGTATTTGATTGTGCCAACCCATGCGGTCGCATCGGTAAGCGTTACTTGTCTGTTGATAGTCACATCAAAATGATGGCGGCAGCACAGCCGTTCATTTCCGGTGCGATTTCTAAGACCGTCAATATGCCAAATGATGCAACAGTTGAAGAATGTTTGGCGGCTTATCAGCAATCATGGAAACTTGGCCTTAAAGCCAACGCGCTTTATCGTGATGGTTCAAAACTTTCACAACCGCTTTCCTCTAATCTGATTGATGATGATGAAGACGTGGATGATGTGATTGATGAACTTGCTGCATCACAACCAATGAACCAGCGGGTTGAGAAAACCACTGAACGTATTGTTGAAAAAGTTGTAGAAGTGATTAATCGCGAACGTGAAAAACTTCCACATCGTCGTAAAGGCTATACACAAAAAGCTGTTGTGGGTGGTCATAAGGTTTATTTACGAACGGGTGAATATGAAGACGGTTCAATCGGTGAAATCTTTATCGATATGCACAAAGAAGGAGCAGCCTTCCGCGCCATGATGAACAATTTTGCCATTGCGATTTCACTTGGCCTTCAATATGGCGTGCCATTGGAAGAGTATGTTGAGGCTTTCACCTTTACGCGGTTTGAACCTGCGGGCATTGTTTCGGGCAACGAAACCATCAAGAATGCAACATCTATTCTTGATTATGTGTTCCGTGAATTGGCTGTGTCTTACCTTGGTCGCGATGATCTTGCCCATGTTATTCCAGCAGAAAATGCTTTTGAAGCGATGGGCAAAGGCGTAAAGGAAAGTAAATTGGGTGATGATCCTAATTCAATTCCTGCGACTCAATATATGTCACGTGGATTTGTTCGCAATCAGGTGCCATCAAATGTTGTAGTCATGCCAAACTCAGCTCAAGCCTCAGGCGCCAATACGGTTGCGACCATGCAGGCCGACCTTGGTACAGCGGTAAGTGAAACCGCCACAGCACCAACACCGGCAACCTCAACCACAACAGGCAGCGCGGCTATTGCTCTTGATATTAACCCGGAGCCAATGGAACGCCCGGACAATGCCATTAAAACCAAAGCCGAGCACCGCGCAGAGGCACGGATGAAGGGCTATGAAGGCGAAAACTGCAGCGAATGTGGCAACTTCACCATGGTCCGCAACGGCACATGCTTAAAGTGTGATACTTGTGGCTCTACGAGTGGCTGTAGTTAAGGGTTAGGGTTTAAGACACAATTATAAAACGGCGGGGATTATTTCCTCGCCGTTTTTGATTCTAGAGAAATGCATTTTGACCAACTGATAGCCTATGACATGAATTACAGCTTTCGCCGCAATGACGAGGTTTGAGTGGAGATCAACACCACTCCCCTCTCCGTCATACCGGTGCTTGACACCGGTATCCATTCCGCTAAGCGATGAGCGACAAATGATTGTTCAATTTAGACTCTAAAACAAAAAAAGGACCGTAGTCACGTCTGGAGGGAATTGGGCGACATGATCTACGGTCCAAGGAAATAAACAACGCTTTTTTCGTAAACGAATAAGTATTGGTTATTTAAGATGGTTGTTAAAAATCTTGAGGAAACTTAACAACCATTGACAGACAATCACCTTATTAAACAATTCTCATATAAAGACCTTGATTAAGGTCAACCCATCGAAATAAATCTTTATTGGCAAGGTTTTATTCATTCAAATTTGGTCTAATGAACACAATGATTGCTTAGAGGAGTAAAACCAATGGCGAAAAAATCGAAAATAACTGAAACAGGACAGCCAGTCCAAATCGTTTCAACGACTACTTTTGCAGACAGAAATGGCAAGGTTTTTCATATGGATGTGAAAACACGCCCTGCCCCTGTTGCTGGAAAAGTTATTACAGCATCTAAAGATGGCCGTGTAAAAGCTGTTGCTATTTCGCGTTAAGCAACTGTTACAATTATAAAATTTCAATGCGGCTTTACTTATTGTGTAAAGTCGCATTTTTTATTGTCAAAGCAATCAGCTTCGTTCCTGGGCATCAACGGCGGCAATCGCTGTCATATTGGTGATGCCGCGCGAGGTGATTGACGGAGTGAGAATATGCACTGGCTTTGCCGCCCCGACAAGAATGGGGCCAATGGGTGTTGCGTTGCTTAATGACTTGACCAGTTGAAACGAAATATTTGCCGCATCAAGGTTGGGCATCACAAAAACATTGGCTTCACCGCGTAATTTTGAGAATGGGAACACTCGATCACGAATAGTTTCGTTTAGGGCTGAGTCGGCATGCATTTCCCCATCAACCTCAAGTTCTGGGGCATGAGTATGCAAAATTTCCAAAGCATCACGCACTTTTTGCGCACTTGGCGTTGCACCGGAACCAAAACTTGAATGAGACAGCATGGCAATTTTGGGTTCCATGCCAAATTGGCGTACAACCTGAGCAACCAGCAAAGTTAGTTCCGCCAAACCTTCAGCATCCGGTTCTGCCGTTACATAGGTATCGGCAAAGAAATAAAACCCGCGCTTCATAATGGCCATTGAGACAGTTGAAAAATCGCGTGCCGCATCCGACAGCCCGACAATATCGCGCACCACTTTCAGGTGACGGTGGAAACGACCTTCCAGACCGCAAAGCATCGCATCAGCATCGCCACGGCAAACAGCGATTGAGGCAATGGCGGTGGTGTTGGTGCGGATCATGGTGCGGGCATAATCTGGTGTGATGCCTTTACGCGCGCCGCGTTCTAACAACTCAGCAACATAATCTTTATAGCGAGGGTCATCTTGTGGGTTGATGATTTCAAAATCAACGCCTGGTTTGATGGATAGGCCAAAACGATCCACCCGCGAGGCAATAACTTCGGGGCGGCCAATGAGAATTGGCGTTGCTACACCGTCTTGCAAAACAGCTTCGGCGGCGCGCAATACCCGTTCGTCTTCACCATCGGCATAAACAACACGTTTGAGGTTGGATTTTGCGCGAACAAATACTTCTTTCATAACAAAGCCGGAACGGAAGACAAAGCGGTTGAGGCGCTCTTCATAGGCTTTAAAGTCTTCAATCGGGCGGCGCGCCACACCTGATTCCATAGCTGCTTTTGCCACCGCCGGGGCGATGCGCAAAATCAAGCGCTGATCAAATGGTGTCGGGATAAGGCTATCTGCGCCAAACAAAAGCGCTTCACCATCATAGGCTTTGGCGGCAACATCAGAGCTTGCTTCATGGGCTAATTGGGCAATTGCCATGGCGGCGGCTTTTTTCATTTCCTCATTAATTGCTGTGGCACCAACATCAAGCGCGCCACGGAAAATATATGGGAAACACAAAACATTATTGACCTGATTGGGGAAGTCTGAACGCCCTGTGCAAATCATTGCATCTGGTTTGGCTTTGCGGGCTTCTTCAGGCATAATTTCAGGATTGGGATTGGCCAGAGCCATGATAAGCGGCTTGTTTGCCATCTTCTTGACCATTTCAGGTTTCAACACGCCCGCAGCCGACAGGCCGACAAAAATGTCTGCGCCTTCAATAATTTCAGACAAAGTACGCTTGTCGGTTTTTTGCGCATAAACGGCCATCCAGCGATGCATGTTTTTTTCACGGCCCTCATAGACCACACCATCAATATCTGAAATCCACACGTTTTCCCGCTTAACACCAAGCGATACCAGCATGTTCAAGCAGGCAAGAGCTGCAGCCCCTGCTCCTGACGCCACAACTTTTACATCGCCAAGGTTTTTGCCGGCAATTTCCATGGCATTTAATGCAGCAGCTCCGACAATGATCGCGGTGCCGTGCTGGTCATCATGAAAAACCGGGATTTTCATCTGCTCTTTCAAGCAGGCTTCGATTTCAAAACATTCGGGCGCTTTAATATCTTCAAGGTTGATGCCGCCAAAGGTTGGCTCAAGGGCCGAAACAACGCTGCAAAACCTGTCTTTGTCAGAAGTGTCCACTTCCAGGTCAAACACATCGATACCTGCAAATTTTTTAAATAAAACAGCTTTTCCTTCCATCACCGGCTTTGAGGCGAGCGGGCCGATATTGCCAAGTCCTAAAACGGCTGTACCGTTGGTGATGACACCGACAAGGTTTGCGCGCGCGGTAACGGTATCGGCCTCATCGGGGTTTTCAACAATCACGTCACAGGCCGCAGCTACTCCTGGTGAGTATGCCAACGCAAGATCACGTTGATTTGAAAGTGGTTTGATGGCTGAAATTTCAAGCTTTCCAGGGTTAGGAAAACGATGGTAATGAAGGGCGGCATCACGCAAGTCATCTTTGGTTTCCAAAGTGCTTTGCGATGGCCCTTGATTAGAAGGGGTATGAGTGGAATCGTCTTTTGACATGTGACCAGCTCCCTGTTGTCACTTGTTAAGGGGAAGGATGAGGGGGGATTGTTTATTGTTATTTTGCATCAGGGATTAACACAGCCAGTAAGGTTTGTGAAACCTAAAATCTACACAATACTTGCCAAATCACCCAAGAATCGCCACAGTCTTGCCTAACTACTTACCCAGGGTCATATTTTGATCTGTTTTTAATTTTGCAACCCAACCAACAGGTAACACTTCATGAAACAGAGACTACAACTGCTCATTATCGTTTTCTTTTCGTTTGTGGCTATGCCCCTCATGGCACACGCGGCAGAAACGCCTCCAGCCGTACAAGCTTTCCTTGATGCGTTGAAACGTCAATACAACAAAGGGGGCGGTGATATTAAACCGGCATTTGGAAACATTGTTCCAGACGGTAGTGGTGGCGCAACAATTACCAATATTGAAAGCACCTTCGTTCAAAAAGAATTCAAAGGCGGTGTGAAAATCAGCAAGGTTGTGTTAGCTGGCGCCACGAAAAACGACAATGGTACATGGTCATTTAAGAACATCAGTCTTGAAAAAGCTGAATTTGCCGCGAACCTGCCTGATATTGGTCCTGTCATCGTAAAAATCCCATCTGCAACATCAAGCAATGTTCACTTGTTACCCGAGAAAAGCGCTGATGGCGTTGATTATTCTGCTCTTCTTGGCACCATTGTCTATGAGACCAGCAATGTTCCAGTGGTAAATTTCACCATCGCCGGTCAGTCATTTGATGCAAAAAATCTGGTTACAACCTGGCAGGGCGATCCGTCAAATGGTTTAGGTGTTTGGAACACCAAGATGGATAGTCTGGTTATCCCGGTTGATGCCATTCCAAATCCAAAATTTCAAAAGGATATGAAAGAGACTTTCGGCTATGATCAGTTTAACCTTAGTTTTGATGGAAATTTCGCTGTTAAAGGTGCAAACCAAAAGCTCGACGTTGCTTATGCATTGCGTCTGACAGGCAAAAATATCGGTAGTTTTGATTTTGCTTTTGCTGCCCAAGATATTCCAAATCAAATTCTGGCTGTTTTGAAAGAAGTCCAGGAAGGTGGCAAACCTGATATGGGCAAAATGATGCCGTTGTTGATCGGGATCAAAATTTCACATTTCAAATTTGGATTTGTTGATGATTCAATCACCGACAAGGCACTTGATTTTGCCGCGAAAAAACAAGGCACAACACGTGATGCCTTAACAGCCAATGGTGCCGCAATGTTGCAAATCGGTCTTGGTCAAATTAGGGCACCTGAATTTACCAAAAGCGTTATTGCTGCTTATAACGCCTTTGTAAAAAACCCTAAAAATATCACGCTTGAAGCAAAACCTGAAAGCCCGGTAGCGATGGCGACGTTGATGGGCATGATGGGTGCCCCTGCTACTGCACTTAAGGTTCTTGGCGTATCGGTTGTCTCTAACCAATAACTTTTGTAAAAATACAAAATAAAAAAGGCGGGTCATATCGATCCGCCTTTTTTGTATTTGGTGATTGGGAGGTTTGTTTCACTCACCCCATAACCCAGCACCGTCATATTCGGATTTGATCCGAATATCCAGTAAGTCAGCAGTGACCTTACGCTGTTACGCCAAGCGCAAATGTTCTGGTTTCTCAGATCAAGTCCGAGAATGACGGTCAAGGAAAACAGGTCACATGCAACCTGCCTTTTTTGTATCTAAATTTATTTAGCCCTACTCTTTAGGTAAGTTCAGGCTTATGTGAAGTTCGCGCAATTGACGGTTTGATACATCGGCCGGGGCGCTCATCAATAAATCCTCTGCCTGTTGGTTCATTGGGAACAACACCACTTCACGCAGGTTTTGTTCACCGCATAACAGCATGACGATGCGATCTACACCAGGAGCAATACCACCGTGAGGCGGTGCACCATATTTAAAGGCGCGATACATGCCGCCAAACTTTTCTTCCAAAATGGCTTTATCATAACCGGCAATATCAAAGGCCTTTTCCATGATATCTAAACGGTGATTACGAATAGCACCTGATGACAGCTCAATGCCGTTACAAACAATATCATATTGCCAGGCATTGATGGTTAGCGGATCTTGATTTTCCAGCGCTTCCAGGCCGCCTTGAGGCATAGAGAACGGATTGTGCGAGAAGTCGATTTTCTTTTCGTCTTCGTTGTATTCAAACATTGGGAAGTCAACAATCCAGCAGAAATCAAAGGCGTTTTCATCAATCAAATTCAATGATTCACCAATTTGCGTGCGTGCCTGACCGGCAAAATCAACAAATTTTTTCGGATTACCCGCAACAAAGAAACATGCATCGCCAACTTTAAGACCAAGCTGGTCTTTAATGGCTGTGGTGCGTTCTTCGCCGATATTTTTAGCAAGCGGCCCAGCGCCCCCGTCTTCGCCTTCACGCCAGAAGATATAGCCAAGACCGGGTTGGCCTTGTTTTTGCGCCCACGAGTTCATGCGGTCACAAAATGCGCGGCTGCCACCTGTTGGTGCAGGGATGGCCCAAATGCGGACGTTCTCATCTGCTGCAATCATGCCTGCAAATACTTTAAAGCCAGAACCAGTAAAATGCTCGGTCACGTCATCCATTTCAATCGGGTTGCGAAGGTCTGGTTTGTCGTTGCCGTATTTACGCATTGATTCAGCGTATGGAATACGCGGGAATTCTTGCGTAACTGATTTGCCTTCACCAAATTCTTCAAAGATACCGCGCAACATTGGTTCAACAGCTTGGAACACGTCTTCTTGGGTCACATAGCTCATTTCAATATCGAGCTGATAAAACTCACCCGGTGAGCGATCAGCACGGGCATCTTCATCGCGAAAACAAGGTGCAATTTGGAAATAGCGATCAAAGCCAGACATCATAATCAGTTGTTTAAACTGTTGCGGGGCTTGTGGCAGAGCGTAAAATTTGCCCGGATGCATACGAGATGGCACTAAAAAGTCACGAGCACCTTCAGGTGAAGAAGCGGTGAGAATTGGCGTTTGAAATTCAAAGAAGCCCTGCTCGACCATGCGCTTACGCATTGAAGCAATAATCTGGCCACGCTTGATAATATTATTGTGGATACGCTCGCGGCGCAAATCCAGAAAACGATACCGCAGGCGGGTATCTTCAGGATATTCCTGATCGCCAAACACGGGCATAGGCAATTCTTCAGATTCAGAAAGCACTTCGATGTTGGTTGCAAAAACCTCAATATCACCCGTAGGCAGATCTGGGTTTGCGGTGCCTTCAAGGCGGGTCTTCACCTTGCCGTCAACTTTAATCACCCATTCTGCGCGAACAAGTTCAGCGGTTTTAAAAGCGGGAGAATCCGGATCGATAACCACCTGGGTTATTCCGTAATGATCTCGAAGGTCGATAAACAACAACCCGCCATGATCTCGAACACGGTGAACCCAACCTGATAAACGGACGGTATCTCCAACATTTTCTGCGCGCAGTTGCGTGCATGTGTGACTGCGAAATTCGTGCATAGTGCCTCTTTGCAAATATCTATCTAAAATAAAGAAAACTTTGTGGCGAAAAGGCCATGTTAGGCGCGATTTGTCAAGGAAAAGCCTTGTTGGCCGCAGACAAAATCAATTTGCTTTTACTCAATAAAACGCCGTAAAAAAAAGCGAGCGCCGAAATCGCGACACTCGCCTGATTGTCTTGAGTTTTTAAAAGAGCCTATTTGATCGCTTCGTTAATGACATCTGTCAACATCGCTTCAATTTTATCAAACGCTTTACGTGTGCGTTTTGATGGGCCGGCAACTGGCCGACGATACCCCACATGAATAACCCCTGGCTCTGCTTTTTCTTCATAGATGAAGACAACATAGGGGCAAATCGCGATGTTTTGTGGATTGGCACTAACTGCTTCATGGGTCAATTTTGCCGAACAAAAGTTCATAAATTTCGCATTTACATAAGGTGATGTGCTGCCCTTTTCTGTCACAGAGCCCACCGCTTTGCTGGTACGGTTAAGCATTGTATTCATATGCCCAACATAATCAATGTTATAACCTTTACCGATGACAGCATCTTGCAAACCAATAAAAACATCATCAAATGCTGCTTTTGTTTTTACTGATTTAAAGCCTTTGGTTTCGCCAGCGTGCGCGGTTAATACCATAGCAACCATCGCAACGATTGTGGCCGCGATTTTAAAAAAATTCCTCATAATAAAACTCCAATTTGTGTTAGTGTTTTCGTATCGCACAAGCGCCGATCAATTCCCTGATACCTGCAATTTTACAATTCCACCAATTGTCTTTACTTGACTTATGCCAAGTTTAGACACTGCGCGGCACGATGTCACTATCTTCAATGCCACACTATAGCATGTCACGCAAAAGTGGTTACCGATTTTCTCAGACGTTCTTTGAGTTCAGCACCAGGTGCATTTTGATCGAATGAAACTTAGAGTCGCTGGTAGAACAAAAAGGTAGTGTCTCAACTTGAATTTGCATTTTAAACAAGCGCCAGGAGCAAATCCATTGGTAAAGCGTTTGCGAATTCAGCTTGAAAAAGATGAGCAAACAATGATTGCTATAAATCGCTAGAGCTATTGGCTGTGTAAAACGGCATGAACAGTGAAAAGAACTCACTTGGCGCGCCTGTTTTTTTTAAATCGAAACAATAACACTTCTATCAGGGTTCTGGCAAAGTTCTGCGCCC
>JALWJW010000087.1 GCA_026996935.1 Hyphomicrobiales bacterium | reverse complement strand
ATCAAGAAGGCATCGTCATTGATAACTTCAAAATGATTGACCGCGGCGAGTTTCAACAAGACGCCCTGCTTAAAATCCTAACCTCTGGCCCCTACCCGTGCCGCAATCCTGAACAAAACATTGGCGATCTTAAAGCCCAAGCTGCTGCCAATGAAAAAGGCCTGCAAGAACTAATGAAAATGGTCGACCAGTTTGGCCTTGATGTGGTTTCTGCCTATATGCAGCACGTGCAAGACAACGCTGAGGAAAGCGTGCGCCGTTTCATCGATGCCCTGCATGATTGTGAGTTTGAATATGAGATGGATCAGGGCAGCGTCATAAAAGTAGCCATCACGGTGGATAAGAAAAACCGCACCGCCGATGTCAACTTTACAGGCACCAGCCCCCAGCAACCAACCAACTTCAACGCCCCCGCGCCCATCACCCGCGCCGCCGTGCTTTATGTTTTCCGCTGCATGGTTGATGACAATATTCCCATGAACGCCGGGTGCCTGAAACCCATAAACATCATTGTCCCAGATGATTGTATGCTGGCCCCCAAATACCCCGCCGCCGTTGTGGCAGGCAATGTTGAAGTCTCCCAAGCTGTCACCGACACCTTGTTTGGCGCATTGGGCGCAATGGCAGCGGCCCAAGGCACCATGAACAACTTCAACTATGGCAACGACACCTATCAATATTACGAAACTATTTGCGGCGGTTCAGGCGCTGGGCCAAATTATGACGGCACTTCAGCCATTCACACCCACATGACCAACACCCGCTTAACCGACCCTGAAATTTTAGAATTTCGCTATCCCGTTATGCTGGAGGATTTTCACATTAGACGCGGGTCTGGCGGCAAAGGCAAACACAAAGGCGGCGACGGCACACAACGAACCATTGTTTTCCGCGAAAAAATGGATGTTTCCCTCCTCACAGGCCACCGCAAAATCCCACCCTTTGGCTTATGTGGCGGCGATCACGGACAAGTCGGCAAAAACACCTGCCGCCGCGCCGATGGCACCATAGAAGATTTACAAGGCTGCGATCAAACCGTGGTTGAAGTCGGCGATGCAATAACTATTCAAACGCCAACGGGTGGTGGATATGGGAAGGGGTAAGCCCACGCTTTCCGATTAAGCGCTGACGAATACAGGCGTATAATCGACAACCTCAACTCATGCTAACAAAACAGGCAATGCCTCAGCCCCGCTGCGCCCGCCATGCCCTAATCTCTGCTGAAATTTCAGGGGACTCAATCCCTGTTTCACCCATCGCCTCAATCAGCTCATCAGGATCAACCCCACCGCCAGCTTTTTTCAAAAACCGCGCACAAACCAACGCCGAAGCACACTTTTTACCACCTGAGATAAAGTCCTGCCGCAGATAAACAAATTTATCATCCCAGCTCTCAACACTGGTTTCCACCGTGAACTTTTGGAACAACCCTAACGAGCGATAATAATCCATCCATTGCGCCGCCACCACAGGATACCAGCCGCGCGCAGTAATTTGTTTCCACATACCGCTGGCAACCATAAAATTCACCCGCGATAAATCCATCAAAGCGAAATACTTTGAATTGGTCATATGCATTAAAAAATCAAGATCACTGGGCCACACCCGAAACGGCACATCATACTTTTCAAGCGGCTCGGCCTTTGGGCGAAACTTATGGACCAATAAAAACCAGATAAAACGAAAATAAAGGTTCATGACGCAGCAACACCCTTGCTACAGGCCCATAAAGACACCGTCAGCCCATCTTTTTTTGGTGATGGCAGCGTTATGTGTTCATCCACACTCAACCCCGCACGACCACACCAGCGGCGCACATCAACATCACTCAAACCCAAACGACGATGAGCATGTTCATCGCGCAAAAACTCCAATTCATGGGGGGCAAAATCAACAATAAACAACCGGCCTTTTGGCGCCAATACCCGTGCGGCTTCTTCTAATGCGCCTCCCGGATTATCAAGGAAATGCAACACCTGATGCACACTCATCAAATCAGCAGTATCATCATCAAACGGCAGGGAAAAAATATCACCCTGGCGCACCTGAATATGGTCAAGGCCACTTTCAGCAATCCGTGCCCGCGCAATCGCCAGCATTTCGCGGCTGGCATCCACCCCCGTTGCGTGTTTGGCAAGCGGGGCCAATAATTCCAAAATCCGCCCTGTCCCCGTGCCGACATCGACAAAACTATTCACCTTGGTTTTGCCAACCATATTCAACAAAGCGTCTTCGACCTGACTTTCAGAAATATGCAGCGAGCGCATTTCATCCCAGTTTTTAGCATTAGCACCAAAATATTCATCGGCCACTTCGCGCCGCGCCTGTAAAATCTCATCCACACGAGCTAAATCCCTACGCAAAACAGGGTCCGTTCGCGGGATCATGGCCACAATGGCGGCTGCAATTTCTGCCCCCCGGCCTTCTTCGCGCATACGAAACAACACCCAACTGCCCTCTTTAAAGCGGTCAAGCAAACCAGCATCCATCATCAGTTTTAAATGACGTGACACACGCGGTTGGCTCTGGCCCAGAATTTGGGTCAATTCAGACACGTTAAATTCGGCCCGTGACAACAAATGCAACAGCCTCAAGCGAGTGTCTTCACCCGCTGCTCTCAACCCTGCCAACAACTCTTCCATAAAAGCCCCAAAATCATCCTGTTATGGCCATTTACCACCGCAAACCAAAAAAGTTCAAACAAAATGAGAAAATCGTACCAATGTTAACCAAAAAAAAGCCATAGTGCGTCCATAGTTTGCAAAAATAGTAATTATCACAATGCGGATTCGGAATATAGTTTTGACGTTAAGATATTTTAGCTTATAAATGGCATCCGGGCGAACTAAAGAATTTTAAAGATTAAGAACCCAGTTGAATGAAACATTTTTGTCTACAAACTTTTGGAAACAAAGCGATAAAACAGCCCAAATACGGTAACTTAGACCGTGTTTTTTCTCGCACATCCAAATTTGCCGCCATTGCACTGGCAACAGTAATTTTGACCGCATCAACAATGACAATTGTTGCAGACAGTGCCAACGCACGAGACATCAACGACGAATTTTTAAAACCGAAAACATCGCTGTTTTCAGTTTACCAAAGCTGGAAGCACAAATCTGACGCTGCCCATAAGTCCGAAACAGACCCAAAGGTCACCCCGGTATCGGCACCAGCTTCATCTAAAACTTCAAAAGCAGTAAAAGTCAGACAAAAATCATTAAGCGCTGACATCACTGATGAAGAAATTCTCGAGCAAAACAAAAAAGATGCCAATGATCCCTTAGAACCGTTAAACCGCTTGGTTTTCGGCTTTAATGAAGTGCTCGATTTCATCATTTTCACGCCAGTCAGCAAAACCTATCGCACAATCGTGCCAACACCTGTTCGTCATGGTGTTTCAAATGTTATTGCCAACGCAAAAATGCCGGTCACACTGGCCAATGACATACTGCAAGGTGAACCCGAACGAGCAAAAACCACCTTCATCCGCTTCCTGATTAATACCACAGCAGGTTTTGGTGGCTTTGTTGATGCGGCCGAAGCGGGCGGATTGCCCAAACACACCGAAGATTTCGGTCAAACATTAGCGGTTTGGGGCGTTGGTTCTGGCCCTTATGTCGTTTTGCCAATTCTTGGCCCCTCATCGCCACGCCACATTGTTGGACGCATTGCAGATACCGCTGCCACCCCGACAACTTGGATCATGGGTGATTTATCTTTGTTTGAACAATCCACCCCGACAATTGCCGAACTGGTCAGCACCCACGAATCCTTACTTGATGACATTACAAATCTGCGCGAAACCTCCCCTGATTTTTACGCTTCAGTACGCGACGTTTATCGCCAGTCACGCAAGTCACAAATTGCCAATGGAAATGTCAGTATTGATGATGAGCCCCTACCGGAAATCCCCGATGAATAATTTATAAAATCTCACGTTGAAATGCTTGTCACGTCTCATTTCCAGTGAACACCCCAACCATTATACGATTTAGAGAACCAAATTCATGCTCAAACGTTTCCCAACCCGCCGCACTTTCACTTTGGTATCATTAATTGCGCTTGGCAGTCTTGGCAGCCCTCAAAGCCTGCTTGCAGCCACACCAGCAGAAAACTTTGTTGTTCAGGTTGGTAACGCGATTATGGCCGCAGCACGGGCGCGTTCGGTTGGCAAATTTCGTTCGGTTCTACAATCCAAAGGCGCGATCTCAACCATTGCGATCTTTTCCCTAGGACCATATCGCAAAAAACTACCCGCATCACGCAAGCGCGAATATTATGGTCTGGTTGCAGGGCATATTTCCAAAGTTTTTGCCAAACACGCCAGTAAACTGGCCGGGCAAAGCATCTCAATCATAAGCTCACGGTCACGCGGCAAAAGCGTTATCATTAAATCAAAAGTCAAATACCCGTCCGGCAAACAATCAAACGTCACCTGGAGGTTGGTGAAACGCGGCGGTAGCTACAAAATATTTGATGTGAATGTGCAGGGCATCTGGCTGGCCAACACTCAAAAAACTGATTTTACCTCAGTATTGAAACGCAACAATGGCGACATTAACGCCCTGTTTGCTTATCTAAAAAAATAACAAATCTACCCTTGATTTTTTTTGCTAAATCAATGATCTTACCTTTAGTAAGCATAACTGGTTACGGGCGATTAACCAGCAATCATACATTGCGTGCACATTCAGCAGGTAAATGAGTGAAAACATTATTCTTGAGGAAGATCTTTGACGTTAAAGCCAACATTGCCAACAATGACACGCCGCAAACTTTTAGCCGGCACCGTATATAGTTTTCTCACACTGTCCACTATTGCATCATCAAATATTGAAACCGCCCGGGCAAAGGCCCTTACCGGACCGGAACAACAAGTAACAAGCATCGCCAATAGTGTTATACGCCTGGCCAATTCCGGGCTGCGCGGCACACAATTACACGCCAAATTTGTTCGCTTGTTAAGCACTTATGCCAATATGGATGCTGTTGCTGTGTTTGCTCTTGGTCGCTACCGCCGAAAGCTACCTGCCTCAAAAGCTACAAAATACAAAAAACTGGTTAAAGCCTATATCGCTGGTTTGTTTGTCTATTACGCTAAAGATTTTCGCGGCAAGGGCCTGAAAATCGGCACCACCCGCAAAAGCGGAAGATCAAACATAATCAATAGCAAAATTGTGTTTGGCAGCTCCTCCAAACCGGTTATCTGGCGGGTTTATTCACGCGGCAACCGCCATCGCGTGACCGACGTTAATATTCGCGGCGTTTGGCTCAGTATTCAAATGCGCCAGAAATTCACGCAACTGCTTAAACGCAACCATGGTGACTTTGATAAACTGATGGCCTTTTTAGAAGAATACAAAAACTGGATGCCAAAGGGTTAAACACTTGGCTTGTTTAGGCCAAACATCAACAAACCAAGCCAAAAGGTTGCGAAGCAGATTGTAATCGCTTACCTTTTTCCCAACCTTTTCATTTTGATTCGCGGTAAAAATGACCCAGAAAACACATATATTTATACTCACTATATTCATTTCTTTTTTTGCGTTTACGGGCGTAAAAACAGTATCGGCGGCAACAAACACTGCGGCCATTAATCAAATGAAAAAAGTCGCGACCGCCCTTGTTAATGCACAACGCACCGGCACGCGTTCTGCTTTTCGTCGCGTTATTCAAAAATACGCCGACTTGCCTGGCATCGCGATTTACTCCCTGGGGCGTTACAAATCCAAACTCAAGAAAAGCCATCGCTCACGATATTTTCGAGGTGTAAATGCCTTTATGGGGCGCTACTTTGCCAACCAGTCAAAAGACTATGTTGTCGCCAAAACATCAATTGATCCAAATGTAAAAATTGACGGCAAAGATGTGATTGTAACCACATCGGTAAAGCTTGATACAGGCACGAATTACACAGTGCTTTGGCGACTGGCAAAACGTGGGCGTGTTTTCAAAATTACCGACGTAAAAGTATTAGGTTTTTCTCTAACATACCTTCAGCGCGGCATGTTTTCGTCATATCTACGCAAGAAAAACGGTAATGTAGAAGAATTGATTACCGCGCTTAATCGCCATTATTAGAGCAAGGTCAATCTTAAAATCAGTCAGTTATCGCACCCGTACGCGGGTAATCGTAATCAGATGGTTCCCGTGAGACTTTTTCACTCTGATATAAGATTTTGAATTTCGCGCCCGCTTTTGCGTTTGACGGGTTTTCATAGCACCGATCTTAAGCTTTCGCACTTTAGGAATTTTCACATTTCCGCACGGCACCCGTAAAATTTGACCAACAACGAGATACGTCGGTGAACCGCCAATCATATGCCTGTTGACATAATATAACTGGCGCCACTTTGAAGGCGTTCCATAAATTTCCTGCGCAATATTTTTTAAACTTTGTCCCTCTTGAACCTGATAAGGTTCACCGCATCTTGGCTTGCTGGCAACAATGTGGCGGTCATCACCATTCTCACCAAACATAAAAGCAGCTTCACCCAATCCGCGCTTAAAAATATTTTGTTGGACAGAAAACAAACGGCTGATTTTTTGAGGCCAGACAATAAACCAATCATCAAATTCTGGGTTTTCCACCGCAATGTCGGTGCGAGGAAAGTCCTTATCACCCCCCTCATTAACCTGTCCATAAGCTG
>JALWJW010000086.1 GCA_026996935.1 Hyphomicrobiales bacterium | reverse complement strand
GCTGACTGATAAGTCGATTAAACCGGGAGATGTGATTAGTGTTGGCGATACTTATGGAAGGATAGACCAGTTGGCCGCGCGTTATGTTTCGGTTCGGGCTCGTGATGGCCGTGAATATCTGGTGCCCAATGAAGACCTGATTACAAGCCCGGTGATTAATTGGACATTCTCGGCGCTTCGGGTGCGTTTGGATGTTCCATTTGGTGTGAGTTACAATAGCGATCCACATGAAGTACGTGAAGTTGCGAAAAAAGCGGCTGCAACAGTAAAACGTGTGATGAAGGACCCCTCTCCTGTTTGTCACATTGTCAAATTTGATGATTCATCCATCAATCTTTTACTGCGTTTTTGGATCAAGGATCCTGATAAAGGAACAACAAATATTCGTGGTGATGTATTTTTGGCTTTATGGGATGCGTTAAAAGATGCCGGTATCGAAATTCCATACCCACATCGTCAGGTTTTTATTGAAACGCCGCCCGAAACCGCACCAGCGAAAAGCTAATTCAATTTATTGCTATATGTACATAAAATTACAGACTTGCGGTTTATGCTTGTGATATCACGTGCCGATTGATTGTTTCTGGAGAAAATTATGGCTGTTAATGTTGTTGAAGTTGATGTGGTTTCTGATGTGATGTGCCCTTGGTGCTATATTGGTAAGCGTCGTTTAGAAAAAGCATTAAAACTTATTCCCCAGGATATTGAAGTTAAGATTACATGGCGGCCTTACCAGCTTGATGCAACCATTCCTGCAACAGGGCGCGATCGTAAGACTTATCTTGAACAGAAATTTGGGTCTGCCGAAGGGATTGACCAGGTTTATGAGCCAATTGCCAAGGCGGGAAAAGAAGAAGGTATTCCGTTTAATCTTGAAGGCATTAAAGTTTCTCCTAATACATTTGATTGTCACCGACTACTTCATTGGGCAGAAATTGAAGGTGTTCAAGACTCGCTGGCTGAGCTGCTGTTTCAGGCTTATTTTGTTGATGCAAAAGACTTAACCGACAATGAAACATTGATTGCACTTGCTGTAGAGGCTGGAATGGATGGAGCAGTTACAAAACGTTTACTTGAGAGCGATGCCGATAAGGAAGATGTTCAGGCTGAAATCGACGCTTATCGTCAAATGGGGGTTCAAAGCGTTCCAACGATGATTGTTGGCAAAAAATATGCTGTTGTCGGTGCGCGTGAAGACACCACAATTGCCGAAGTTATTGAGGGTGTTTATCAGGAACGATTAACTGAACAATCTGGCCAAATGCCCGCATAAACAGTTTTTTATAATTCAGGGCGCTGTCTTATTCTCGTGTGCAAGTTCAGCCAGTACATCCATCAGTTGGCGCACGCCTCTTAACCGTGCTGGGGCGGTATCCCATGAGCGTTTTACCATCAGTTTCATATCAGGGCGGATTTTTGCAAAGCTGCCTTGTTTATTAATCCAATCCATTAAGCCCGTTGGATTGTTAAATTTGCCGTCACGAAGGCCAATAACAGCACCTTTTGGCCCGGCATCTATTGCCTCAACATTGGCTCGCCGACAAAGCTCTTTGATGCCCATAACGCCAAGTAGATGTTTTACCTCATCTGGCATTGGGCCAAACCTATCATGCAGTTCAGCGGCAAAGGCGTCAATTTCCTGTTGCTCGTGAAGGTCGGACAAACGTCGGTATAGCGATAGACGAATTTGTAAATCTTCGACATAGTTTTCCGGGATAAGAACAGATGTGCCGATATTGATTTGAGGAGACCAGGCCCCTTCTGTTTCGCCATTTGCGTTGCCGTCTTCACGCATACTGGCAACGGCTTCTTCAAGCATTTCCTGATATAACTCAAAGCCGACTTCTTTAATGTGGCCGGATTGTTCTTGTCCGACAATGTTGCCAGCGCCGCGAATGTCAAGATCGTGGCTGGCGAGTGAGAACCCTGCGCCAAGCGTATCAAGGGATTGCAAAACTTTTAGACGTTTTTCAGCCGTTGTTGTCAGGGTGCGATTGGCCGGCACTGTGAATAGTGCATAGGCGCGCACTTTGGAGCGCCCTACCCGGCCGCGCAACTGATAAAGCTGAGCCAGGCCAAACATATTTGAACGGTGAACAATCAGAGTATTGGCGGTTGGTATATCAATACCTGATTCAATAATGGTTGTGGCAAGAAGGACATCAAATTTGCGGTCATAAAACCCGTTCATAACATCTTCGAGTTCGCCTGAACCCATTTGACCATGAGCGATTGCAACTTTTACTTCGGGAACGTGTGTGCGCAAAAACTCAGAAATTTCACCAAGATCGGCCACTCGTGGCACTACATAGAAGCTTTGTCCGCCACGATACAGCTCGCGCAATAAGGCTTCACGCACCATGACGGCATCAAATGGTGATATGAAAGTGTGAACAGCCAGACGATCAACGGGCGGTGTAGTGATTAGGGAAAGCTCCCTCACCCCGGTCATGGCTAATTGTAAGGTTCGCGGAATGGGCGTTGCGGTTAAGGTGAGCACATGGACATTGGCACGTAATTGTTTGAGTTGCTCTTTGTGGGTTACGCCGAAATGCTGTTCTTCATCGATAATCAACAGACCTAAATCGCGGAACTTCATATCTTTAGCAAGCAAGGCATGGGTGCCGATTACAATCTCGACAGAACCTTGGCTTATGCCTTTTTTGGTTTCTTTTGCGTCTTTTGCGCTAACCATTCTTGAAAGCTGCTTTATGACAATGGGATAGCCCTTAAACCGTTCAATGAACGAGGCATAATGTTGACGTGCAAGAAGGGTCGTTGGCACCACAATGGCAACTTGTTTGCCGTCCATTACAGCAATAAATGCGGCACGCATGGCCACTTCGGTTTTACCAAAGCCAACATCCCCACAAACCAAACGGTCCATTGGCCGGCCTGTTTGAAGGTCTTCGGTGATGGCGTTAATCGCGTCAAGCTGATCTTCTGTTTCAGTGAATGGAAAACGGGCGGCAAACTCATCTGCCAAACCGTGGGGGGCTGTCAGGATAGTCCCTTTTTGCAATTCGCGTGCGGCAGCAGTTTTTATCAATTGATCGGCAATATCGCGTATTCGCTGTTTCAGTTTTGATTTGCGTGCTTGCCAGGCCCCGCCGCCAAGTTTGTCTAATCGCGCGCCTGCATCGTTAGAGCCATACCGCGATAATAGTTCTATGTTGACCACGGGCAGGAATAAGCGGTCACCCCCCGAATATGTGATGTGGAGGCAATCATGAACCCCGCCGGCCAAATCAATGGATTTCAGACCCTCAAACTGGCCAATACCGTGGTCAACATGAACCACAAGGTCACCTATTTCAAGGCTCGACAGTTCGGCAATAAAGTCTGCTGCGCGGCGGGTTTTACGCGTGCGGCGCACTAAGCGGTCGCCAAGAATATCCTGTTCGGCGATGATCGCGATATCTTCAGTAACAAAGCCGCTTTCAAGCCCGAGCACAATTGTTGAAATGGCACTGTTGGGCCGTTGCTGAACTTCCTGCCAATTTTTTGCAAGTGATACATTGGCAACATGGTGATCTTTTAAAATTGTTTCCAGGCGATCGCGTGCGCCGTCACTCCAGGCGGCAATAACGACTTTTTTTCCCTCATTCTTAAGGTGCTTAATATGATCAGCTACTATTTCATAAATATTGTTTTCTCGTTTTGCCCTTTCAGCAGCAAAACTGCGGGCTTTTTTGCCCCCAACGTGAATGATATTCAAACCTTGCTGGTCAGGGATATCAAATGGAGAAAAACTTGCCGTTGAAAAACGAGACAGAATATTCGTCCAGTTTTCCTCATCTAAATAAAGCTCACCCGGTTTAAGTGGTTTATAAGGGGCGCTACCAAAGGTACTGTGGTCGTCGTTTTCAGTACGCGCACTATAATAATCCTGTATCTGCTCTAACCTTGAAAGCGCTGCCTGATCGGCAAGGTGGTCGAGAACAATTGCAGGGTTATCGGCATAGGTGAAAAGTGTTTCCAATTCATCGTAAAATAATGGTAGCCAATGTTCCATTCCCTGATAGCGGCGACCATTGACGATAGATTCGTATAAAGGATCATTTGAAACGTCGCCACTAAATCGGGTTTTATAGCCAAGGCGAAACTTTCCAATTGAAGTCTCATTAAGAATTACCTCATTTGACGGCTCTAAACTGAATGAGCGAAGTTTAGCCGTGGTGCGTTGTGTGTCGATGTTAAAGCGGCGGATGGTTTCTAATACATCGCCAAAAAAATCCAGCCTTACGGGCGGTTTTTTGCCGGGGCGATAAATATCAATTATGCCGCCGCGCACGGCAAAATCCCCACGATCCACAACCGTGCCGGTGCGAGAATAGCCATTGTGTTGCAGGTGGTCCTGCAATGCTTCCATTGAAATAACGGTTCCCGGCTTTGCGGTAAAACTGGCGTTTTTAACAATGTTTATCGGTGGCACCTTTTGTAATGCTGCCTGTATAGTGGTGAGAATTATTGTCGGCTTTCTAGATGTTTTTGCCATTGAAAGCTTAGTCAGGCACGACATTCTTGCTGCCATGATGTTTGGTGCTGGTGAGACACGGTCATAGGGCAGACAATCCCAAGCCGGAAACTCCAGGAATTTAATATCTGAAGCAAAAAAGCTCAAGCTTTCGGCCATTGCCGTCATACGTTGATCATCGCGAGCTATGTGAAAAATAGTTTTTTCAGGGTTGGCGCGAGCAATGTCGGCCAGAATAGAGGCATCCAGGCCTTCGGGTGTTTGAGCAAATTGTTTATTGCCGGCATCAAGTTTAAAATCAGAAGGTTGCATTAGGTTGTTAAAGCTTTTTGTAATCTTTAGGTACGAATGACTGCTTTTTTATTGCGGCAAATAATTGAGTTTGAAATTCATCTGGTGTCGGTGTTTTTTCAGTAATCCAGTCGTGCAGATTTGCATCTGAAATCTGTAATATTTTGATGAACTGTGCTATTTCATTATCACTCATTGTGGCCAGATGTTTGTTTGCGTACTCCCCCAGCATAAGATCCATTTCTTTCATGCCGCGATGTGTGGCGCGCCAAAGGATTTTCTTACGTTTGTCGTCTAAAGGAATTTTGGGAGAATTCATGGCGAAAGGCTCTGAATATTTAGTGGAAATTTTGTTTGAGAATTTCTAAGCTGCCGGTGATCAATTGTCGATAGGTAATTGGTGTTTTGCTTTTGTTGATTTGGTGGGAATTGATGCGGATTGCTATTGTCGGTTATGGGTCGCTAATTTGGGACCTGGAAAACCTCGAACCTTTTGTGACTGGACAATGGACATTAGGTAGCGGGCCTAAGATGCCCGTTGAATTCTCGCGTGTTTCCCCAAAACGAAAAAAAGCTCTGGTTTTAGTGATTGACAACTCTTTAAATCATCAATGTGGTACTAATATTATTGAGAGCTCACGATCGTATATTGATGATGCAATTAATGATCTTGCTACGCGTGAGCGCTGTAAGCCTGAAATGATTGGATATTTAGATAAATCTGGTCAGGAGTATAACAGCTTTGCTGGTATTGAGGATTGGCTGGAGAAAAGTACTTTTGATGGTGTGATATGGACAGCACTTCCGTATAACTTTGAACAAGAAACGGGTGTAAATTTTACTCATGAATCTGGGCTGAAATATCTTCAAACCCTTTGCGTAGATTCTCTGGCTGAAGCTTGGCGCTATATTGAATATGCGCCTGAGGTGACAGATACACCGTTTCGACGGTTTTTAAAGCAAGACCCTTTCTGGCAGTCGCTTGACTTTTCCGAGGTTGGTGCATGAGACCCAGTTCTTTAACAACGCTGTTTTCAAGTGTGACCAACCTTAAAGGGATTGGCATCAAAGTTGAAAAACTGTTGCTTAAACTTGTGCGACCTGGTGCGCGAGAAAATGAAACAACTGTGCGGTTGATCGATTTGCTGTTGCACCTTCCAACCGGAGTGATTGACCGGCGCGAACGGCCAACGATTGATCGATTACCGCAAGAAGGTATTGTAACGATTGAAGTAACAGTGGGCAAACATAGTGTGCCGCCACGCCATAATAAACGTGTGCCTTATCGTATTGAATGTTTTGATGATACGGGCACGATTGGATTGGTGTTCTTTCATATTCGCGGTGATTATTTGCAGCGATTATTGCCTGTTGGTGAAAAGCGGTTTTTGTCGGGGCGCATTGAATGGTATTCGGGTATGCCGCAAATGGTTCATCCTGATCACATCTTAACGGCGGCCGAATTTGCTAAAATGCCTCTGCTCGAGCCCGTTTATCCGTTAACGGCAGGTGTATCAGGAAAAATACTTGGAAAGGCCATTCAGCAGGCTTTAGGGGAGTTTCCGTCTTTGCCTGAATGGCAGGATAAGAACTGGATCAGAAAACAAAAATTCCCGAGTTTCTCAGAAGCCTTGAAACGATCCCATACACCACAAGATGGGTATGATTTAGAACCCCATTCATCGGTACGTGAACGGTTGGCGTATGATGAATTACTGGCGAACCAATTGGCTTTGGGCCTGGTGCGGCGAAACATGAAATCTGCAAATGGGCGACACATTGCCGGTGATGGCCATTTACGAAAACAGATTTTAGAAAATCTGCCTTATGACTTAACCAACTCCCAGGACTTATCGATCAAGGAAATTTTACGTGATATGGCTAGCAGTGACCGTATGT
>JALWJW010000085.1 GCA_026996935.1 Hyphomicrobiales bacterium | reverse complement strand
GTCAAACCCATTGTCAACGCGATGGAACGGAGACATGATGTGTTGCAGGTCATCTTGTGAAATGCCGATACCGTCATCTTTGACACAAATGATAAATTGATTGTTTTCATTCAATGAGGTGGAGACAATCACGTTGCCTCCAGTTTCTTTATTATAGCGAATAGCATTGCACAGCAAATATGAAAGCGATTGGCGTAATAAGCGTTCATCGGTGTGTATCAAGCCTGAATAGTTTAAATCGCGACTTATTTCAACTCCAAGAGCGTGGGCTCTGTCAACTTTTGTGTTGATGACTTTGTCTATTACTCTGGATGGTGATATTGTTTGTTTGTCTATTTTTTGAACATCGGCATCAAGACGGGATAGTTCAAGAATTGTGTTAATGGTCGATAATAGAGATCGGGAAGAATTCTCGATGAGTTTTGAAAATTCTATATAATCCTTATTGCCCAATGGCCCCATTTTCTCAGCCGCCATCATTTCGGAAAAGCCAATGATGGCATTGAGTGGTGTGCGTAGCTCATGGCTCATATTGGCAATGAATTCGGATTTGGATTTGGCGGCCAGTTCGGCAGATACTTTGGCTGAAACCAATTCGTTCTCATTGGCTTTAATTTCGGTAATGTCGTGATAAAGAGTGATAATTCTGTCTATTGCACTGTTTTCACCAAAAACGGGAACAACGGTGATAAAACAATGCATTTCAGTTTCATCCGGGCGAATTGTGGAAATTTCGCCTGACCAGCTCTCACCATTTGAAAGAGCTACAAGAGCATCACCAATAATCGATGTGTTAGGTTTGGCGACTTTAAGAACATTATCGATTTTCTGGCCAATGACATTGATGAGTGATAGGCCTGTCATTTTCAAAAATGCGGGATTGGCATATTCAATACGCGATTGTGCATCAGAAACCTCAATACCAACGGGTACGTGTTCCAGTAGGCTCGAGAGAACCAGATTTTGGCTTTGTGCGGTTTGACGATAGTCCAGGAGCGAGTTCCATTGATTGGCAAGTTCATCAAATTCTTTAACATTGGATAATTTGATTCTGGCTTCAGTATCGCCATTTTTTCTGGCATTTATAACTTTGCTGAAAGGTTTGATGTTATCCAGTATGTAGCGTTTTATTGCCCGACTTAGAGAGTAATTGACGATGAAAATACCAATAATCATCAACAATCCAAAAAGTAATGCGGAACGAAACAGTAGTTTTGAAATCCAGTCGTTGCTGCTCTCAATAACAATGACACCGCTATATAATGGTGAGGCGAGTTTGAACTGGCTTGTTGATTTATTGAAAATTCTGTCTCGCAGTCTTTTTGCCATCAGACTCGGGTTCAATTGTGGGATTTCTGCCAGTTTATGCCACTCAGGTGCGGGCCACTTTTCTTCAATATAGATGTTGTTGTTGAAACCCTTTTCCAACGCAGGCGAAAGAGGAAAAATTGTAATTTTATGGCCATATTTTGTATGTAATTCAGCACCAAACAGTCCAAGTTGAGTTTGTTTTTCTATTACTTTGCGAGTGGCTTTATTGCTGATTAACCAGCGATGAGGCGATGTAGTGGATATTGTACTACTGGATGCAATAACTTTTCCCGATTTTGAAAAGATATAGATTCCCTTTGCCCGATTGGCGTAAATCAGTTTGTTTAAAGCATGTTGCAAATGCGTTGGGCTTTTGGCGATAAGGGCCTGGCTTTCGATCGATTGGGCAAGCAAAAGCAATCGTTTGTCATCCATATATTGGGCAAAGGTTGATAATAGGCCAATGATGATTGAAATGCCGACAATAAGCACACCAGCGATAATGGTGATTTGCTTGCGTTTAAAAAGCGTTTCAAGTGAAGTTGGCTTAGTCAATCTGCTATACTCAATCTTATTAAATCCAACAGGATGTTAATCAGTGGGCAGAATATCAGATTTTAATTTTAATTTTATTAACAAAATAGCGATTGCCTTAAGGCTTTTAGAGGTTGGGTGCGCGCCAGCTATAAAGCCAAGACATTCGCTTAAACTGGCTGTTACTTGAGGTGCTTTTTATAACCATGTTGCGGGCCAGGCGGGTTGGATTGGTCATATGATAGATTTTGCCGAGTCTGGTTGACGTTTCAACGATTTTTTGCGTTCGAGCCTGGCGGGTTTGGGCATATTCGCTTACCGGGCGTTGGTTTTTAATATGGCTGCCAAGGCAAACCGCATCTTCAATGGCCATGGCAGCGCCTTGGGCCATGTATGGCAGGGTTGGGTGGACAGCATCGCCAACTAGTAACGCGTTGTTTTTATGCCATATTTTTGAAAAAGGGTGCCCGGCTGCAGCCCATTTCAGCCATCCTTGCGGTTGTGAAATGATTGCCATTAAGCTGTCATGGGCATTTTTGAAGTGTTCGAGCACCTGACTTGTATCTGCCGGCAAACTCCAACCGCGTTTTTCCCAATTCTGTTCAACAGCGGCAACAATATTTATTTGTTCACCATTTGAAACAGGGTAATGGACAACATGACCATGAGGATATAGCCATAAATTGACATCTTTAATATCGTTTATGTGCTCAATATTTTCGATTGGTATGAGGCTACGAAATAAAGAGTGACCAGCATAAACCGGTGGACCATCATTGATGATATGACGGCGAACAATGGAACGAAAACCATCGGCTCCGATGAGTAAGTCGTGGTTGCTTGTGGTGTCGTCAGCAAATGTGCATTCATTGGTATCTTTGTTTAAATCTAATGATACCAATGGCTTGGATGTGTGCAGGTTAATGCTGTCATAGGATTTTGCCGTTTCCAGTAAGCCATTTAGAAGATCAGCGCGATGTATGACCCGGTACGGCTGCTTGAATAATTTCTCAAAACTATCGCCCAGATGTAACCGGTTTAAAAGTTTACCCGTCAGACCATCTCTGATGAGAATTTGTTCTGGTGCAAAGGCGTGCGGTTCAATGGCCTTATAGGCGCCAAGGGCCTTGAGGGCGGAAACTGCGTTTGGGCCGATTTGTAAACCTGCGCCGACTTCTTCAAAGGCAGAGGCTTTTTCAAATACGTCCACCTGTTTGCCAATTTTTGCCAATGCTATGGCGCTTGCTAGTCCCGCAATGCCGCCGCCAATGATGCCGATTGTCACGATATTAATTCCGTTCTTTACCTTGCTTGCCTAAAGGTGTAGTTCAATTGCGTTAATTTGTTCCATGACTAGCATCAAAATGGTGTTGGTTGACAACTTTCTTCATAGAGGACACCGAACCGATGGCTTTCATCGCTGATTCATTAGACCGAATTCAACCTTCTGCAACAATTGCTATTTCTGGTAAAGCTATGGCGTTGAAGGCTGAGGGTAAAGACGTAATTGGACTTTCTGCTGGAGAGCCAGACTTTGATACGCCTGAGAATATTAAACAGGCGGCTATTGCGGCAATTAATGCGGGGAAAACAAAATACACCCCTGTTGATGGTGTTCCTGAACTTAAAAAAGCCATTTGTGATAAGTTTAAACGCGATAATGGGCTGGACTATAAACCATCGCAAGTTAGCGTGGGTACTGGTGGTAAGCAGGTTTTGTTTAATGCTTTGCTTGCCACAATTAACCCAGGTGACGAAGTTATTATTCCTGCACCATATTGGGTGAGTTATCCTGATATTGTTCTTTTGGCTGGTGGTGTGCCGGTTACAGTTGATGCAACGGCTGAGTTTAATTTTAAATTACAGCCTGATGTTTTAGAAGCAGCTATTACTGATAAAACCAAATGGTTGATCTTTAACTCGCCATCAAACCCATCAGGGGCGGCATATACGTTTGATGAGCTTAAAGCGCTTACCGACGTTTTGTTGAAATATCCAAATGTTCATATTCTTACCGATGATATGTATGAGCACCTGGTTTATGATGATTTTAAATTTGCCACACCTGCGCAGGTTGAACCAAAATTGTTTGACCGCACACTAACGATGAACGGTGTTTCAAAAGCTTATGCTATGACCGGTTGGCGCATCGGTTATGCGGCTGGCCCGGAAAAACTGATCGCTGCCATGCGTAAGTTGCAATCTCAATCAACTTCAAATCCGTGCTCTATTGCACAATGGGCAGCAGTTGAAGCGCTTAATGGCCCACAAGATTTTATTGCTAAAAACAATGAAGTCTTTAAAGGTCGCCGCGATCTTGTCGTGTCTATGCTCAATCAGGCACAGGGCCTTGAATGTCCAACACCAGAAGGGGCGTTTTATGTTTATCCTTCATGTAAAGGTGCAATTGGTAAAAAATCCCCATCGGGTAAAGTGATTGAAACGGATGAGGATTTTGTGACTGAGTTGCTTGAATGTGAAGAAGTGGCCAGTGTCCACGGTGGTGCATTTGGTATGTCCCCGTTCTTTCGGATCTCTTATGCAACTTCAACAGAGGCTTTAACAGAAGCTTGTCAACGTATTCAGCGTTTTTGCTCTGCTTTGAAATAAGTATCTGATAAATAACAAGTTTAAAGGCTGTCTGTTGTGCCAGGCAGCCTTTTTGTTGTTTAAATATTGGTGGTTTATATACAAAAAAAGGGCGCTCTGGAGGAAAAGAGCGCCCTTAATATTGTTTGCTAACTTACTGACTTATTTAGCTTTAGCAACTGGTGCTTGAAGCTGTGCTTGTGGTGCACCATAGTAAGGGGCGTAGTTACCATTGTAACCGTTACCGTTCCAGCCATTATAGCCGTTTGCATTGCCATTGCCGCGTGCGTTGGCATTGCCTGAGAAGTTGAAACCGAAGTTTCCAGATCCGTTAGCTGAGCCATTGCCGTTGCCATTGCCCCAGCCATTGTTGTTGTAACCGTTGTTGTAGCCATTGTAGCCATTCCAACCGTTTGAACCGTTGCCACGTGCATTGCCGTTGCCTGAGAAGTTGAAACCGAAGTTGCCGTTTGCAGCGCCGTTACCAGCAGCAGAACCGTTGTTATAGCCATTCCAGCCATTGTTCCAACCATTGTTGTTATAGGCATAACGTGGTTGAACAGGTGCTGTTGCTACTGGTGCTTTTGCGGTGGCTGTTGGTGCAGCTACTTTTGCTGCAGGTGCTTGTGCAGTTGCTTTCGGTGCAACAACTTTTGCAGCAGGTGCTTGAGCGGCAGCTTTAGGAGCAGCAGTTTTTGCAGCAGGTGTTGTTACTGTTGCTTTAGGAGTCTGCAGGGCTGCGCGTGGGGCAACTGGTGCAGGTGCAACATAACCATAAGGTGCCGGGTTGCCGTAGCCGTTATAGCCATTATAGCCGTTGTAACCGTTTGCTGCGCCATTACCGCGTGCATTTGCGTTACCAGAGAAGTTAAAACCGAAGTTACCGTTTGCTGCGCCGTTTCCAGCACCGTTGCCGTTACCCCAGCCATTGTTGTTATAGCCGTTGTTATATGCAGTGTTATAACCGTTGTTGCCATTTGCTGCGCCATTGCCGCGAGCATTACCGGAAAAGTTAAAACCGAAGTTGCCATTTGCTGCACCGTTACCAGCAGCAGAACCGTTGTTTGAGCCGTTCCAGCCATTATTGTAGTAATTGTTATTGTAACCATTGTCACCAAATGGGCCAAAGCTCCATGCTGATGCTGAAGATGCCAAGGCAACCGCGCTCATTGCGACGGTGCTTGCAACTGTTACTGCTTTAAAGATTGTGTTCATTTCAAATACTCCTAGAAGGGGTTTCCTATAGACTTAATAAAATTCTTTGCTTTCGAAGGGAGGTCGTCTGCGTTGAATTGACTCAGTTCTACATTAGAAAATCCTAATATGTCAATATTCTAATATACGTATATCAAAAAAACTGCATATTAATTATCCCAAATATTGGAATTGTTGAAACTATTTTTTTTATAAGTAATTGAAAAGAAAGATTTTTTTATTACTGTATCGATATGAAACACATCCAAATTCATGTGACAAAGTGTCAATGAAAAATTACGGAAATACTTGAAAATAGCCATTTTAGTGCGTGTGAGTTGAATTAAATTGACTTGCATTACTTCAATTCAAGTGCGTGCGATACACCAGAAATCTCGCCAGTAAAGTGTTTGGGAGTTAAGAAAAGCAGAAAATGGCCAGAGTTGTTAAACTCAGGCCATTTGTATCGTGTCCAAACCGGTTAACAGAAGGTGTTATGGATTGGAAACCGGTTGTGGTTGTCTGGTGCTGTTTTTTCCACGCCACACCAAAGCAATTGCAGCAATGATGGCAATAGCAAGAATTGCAAAGCCAACCAATGGGCGGTAGAAAACCCATGCAATAGCGATGATAAAGAATGAAATGATTAAAGCCAATAAGAATGACACAATGGTTGAAGCGCCACCGACAATGCTGCCAAGTATGGGAATGACGCTGGCCGTGACGGCCAGTACGCGCAGGGTCATTTTAAACCCAATAAACATCATAAAGAACCCGACGACGCGCAATATCCATGTTAATGTTGTGTTGGCATCAACAGCGGTTTGAAACATTTCATCAGCAGGAACAATCTGATTCTGTAATAATGAAATGGTGCCGCCAACTGTTGTCTTGTAAGGCCTAAAGCTGTTGCCGATTTGTCGTGCAACAATTGAAACGTTACCCGGTTGTGCCACTTTGACCGAAATGCGAACATCTCCTGCTTTGTCGCGGGTTTGAGAGCCGATATACATAATTCCATTGACTATTGTGGGGAATTTGTCGCCAAACTTACCGTTGACGATATTGTCG
>JALWJW010000084.1 GCA_026996935.1 Hyphomicrobiales bacterium | reverse complement strand
TATCAATGCTCATGAGGGGCCTACTAACTAAAGGGAATATCCACCTGTTGGGGTGCGAACCAGCTCCATGAAACGGGCCTGCATTGCAGGGTTTTCTTTAAACTCACCGGTAAATTGCATCGTAATGGTTGCAACATTGTTTTTCTTAACGCCGCGCAATGACATACATTGGTGAACAGCTTCAAGAAAAACTGCTGCGCCGCGTGGTTGCAGCTTTTCGCAGATAGACTGGGCAATTTGGGCGGTCATGGTCTCTTGTGTCTGTAATCGTTTGGCAAAAATATCAACGACACGTGCAAGCTTGGAAATACCAACCACTTTGTTGGTTGGCAAATAGGCAATGTGGGCCTTGCCAATGAAAGGTACCATGTGATGTTCGCAATGAGAATTAAATTCGATGTCTTTTAGAAGGACAATATCGTCATAGCCGCCAACATCATCAAAGGTTCGTGACAAGGCATCAAGAGGGCACTCTTCATAGCCTTTGAAAAATTCACGATAGGCTTTTGTTACCCGCTTTGGTGTATCAAGAAGACCCTCGCGATCAGGATCATCACCTGCCCAACGAATGAGTGTTCTAACGGCTTGTTTTGCTTCTTCATGGCTAGGTCGTTCAATATCTGGACCTTTGCCAAGCTGAAGGTTTGACTTTTTATCCTGGTTCACGATTGCATCCATTGTAATGATCTTTATTTTGTAAGGGCGCGGTGCCCTGATTGGCCTGTCTTTAAGGTGTGTCTTTTTTAGAGTTTTCTAAATCAGAAGGATCATTTAGCACTAATTGGCTACAGCGAACAGTGACTTGAGAAAACTTTCTTGCCGCTACTTTACATTAGTTAGGCCGAATGTGTAAATTATCAAGAGCGACACATCTTGTGGCGTTTTGGCGCTATTGCTGAAAAGCTGAACGAATTCAGGCTTCTTTTATGTTAAATGATCTCTACAATCAGAAAATTCTTGAACTTGCAGGTAATATTCCTGTCATGGAAAGGATAAAAGACTGTGATATATCCAGCATGAAGCATTCTAAACTTTGCGGCAGTAAAGTGAGTGTGGATTTAAAACTGGATGGTGAAGTGATTACAGAATATGCCCATGATGTTAAAGCGTGTATGTTGGGGCAGGCGGCGTGTTCTATTATGGCTCACCATATTGTGGGTTCCACCCGTTCAGAATTATTTGCTTTGCGTGATGCTGTTACAGACATGTTGAAAAGTGATGGCGCGCCACCAACAGGAAAATGGGGGGATATCGCTGCTTTGCAACCAGTAAAAGATGTAAAAGCGCGCCATACTTCAACTTTATTGGTGTTTGATGCTGTGTGTGATGCTTTAGAGAAAATGTGTGAAAGTAAAGCTGTATGACAAAGTCTTTATGGAGGGATGCTGAAGGGAATAAGAAATTGGCTGTTTGTGTTGACATAAGCCAAGTTGAAGCAAAAGTGGGGACAATGTATCCGGCAAAGTTTTCTGAACCTTGCGAAAGGCGCGAGAAAAAAGTGCTGGGTAATGTGTTTGGTTTATCCCAGTTTGGGGTAAATATGACGACATTGCAACCTGGTGTTTGGTCTGCGCGCCGGCATTGGCACACTAAAGAAGATGAATTTGTCTATGTGATTGAAGGTGAACTGGTGTTGATTGATGATGAGGGTGAACACGTGTTGACAAAGGGCATGTGTGCTGGCTTTCCGGCTGGTAATGAAAACGGCCATCACCTGGTCAATAAGTCTGATTTGCCTGCGGTCTATATTGAAGTGGGCAGTCGTATGCCGACAGAAACAGCATACTACCCTGATGATGATCTTGTCGCTCATAAAACTGCTGATGGTTTTGTTTTTAGCGATCGTGAAGGTAAAAAATATTAAATCATGTGTTCAAAACCTGCTTCACCGAAAGCCAAAGGGATTGTTTCGCGTCTTATGATTGTTTGTGTGCGCGGTTATCAATTGAGTTTTTCGGCTGTTTTTGGCCGCACCTGCCGTCATTTACCATCATGTTCAAGCTATACGATTGAAGCGCTTTCCCGGTTTGGTGCCTGGCGCGGGTTTTGGCTTGGATTGTCGCGCATATTGCGCTGTCACCCTTGGGGTAGTGAGGGTTATGACCCTGTTCCAGAAACGCTTGAGAATCAGGGGTGGAAGTTCTGGCGTTATGGTATCTGGAAAAAATAAAAGCCCCGATGAAATTCATCGAGGCTTTCACATCACTTAAATAGTAGCGATAATTAGAATTTGTAAGCGACACCTGCGCGGGCAATGTGAAGGTTGTCTAACCCCATGCGAACGGTGCCTGGTGTGTAGACATAATTCTTTTTGTTGAAACGGCCATAAAGGTATTCAGCGCGAAGAATGAAGTTTTGCGTAAAGGCATGTTCCATACCGCCGCCAACAACAAATCCAATATGATTTTTTGATCTGTTTTCATTGGCTGGCATGATGTGGAGTTTTGTGCGGATAAAGCCTACGCCAGCGGTTCCATAAAATAACGTATTATCATGAGCATAACCAATCCGAGCGCGAATTGTTGCAAGGTAGTTTATTTTTTGATCAACACCATCGGCTAAGTTGCGCGGGTCAATATTTGACATCATTCCATCGGCTTCAACGCCTACGACAAGATTGTCAATCTGGTGGTTGTAACCAACCATAATGCCACCAACCAGGCCAGAGCCTGAAATGTCTGGATCGGGCGCGCCAATAGGTACATATGTGTTTTCTGATGAGCCAACGCCAATCAAGGCCCCAACATATGCACCACTCCAGTCATAATTAGAATCGCGAATTTCGACCATAGGTGGAGGAGGCGGAGGAAGATCTGCTGCAAGAACAATATTTGTAGCCATTGCACTATAGGCAACAGTAGATAGAGAAACGGCCTTAATTAGCTTGTACATTTTAAATCCTGACTTACTCAAAAAACTAAACTGATACACTGTTAAATAAAGTATTAGGGTTAATGACTGGTTACTGCGCGTGTGGGTTGTGATGTTTTTTCTTCATGCCAAACTCAATACTTGACGAATTGCTTGTTTGGCGGCAAAAGCATCAAAGATATTTGTAATGCTTACCTGCGTTGTTGGCAGAGAGTGAGCGGGGGCTAGCCCCAAAGGAGCAAAAACATTGATTACCCTTACATTTCCAGATGGTGCAGCACGTGAATATGAAGCGGGCATAAGTGGCTATGACATTGCTAAAGGCATTTCATCATCGCTTGCCAAAAAAGCTGTTGCTGTAAAAGTTGATGGCGTGATGGTTGATTTAGTCGAACCGCTTAATGAAGGCGGGGCGTTTGAAATTGTCATGCGTGATGATGAAGACGCGCTTGAATTGATCCGTCACGACTGCGCCCACGTGATGGCTGAAGCGGTGCAGGAATTGTTTCCTGGCACGCAAGTTACCATTGGCCCGACAATTGAGAACGGGTTCTATTATGACTTTTATCGTGATGAGCCGTTTTCTCTTGATGATTTTGCCAAAATTGAAAAGAAAATGGGGCATATCATTGATCGTAATGACAAGTTCACCAAAAGGGTGATGTCGCGCAATGAAGCTAAACAAATGTTTGCAGATATGGGCGAGGATTTTAAAGTTGAGTTGATTGATGCAATCCCTGAAGAAGATGATGTAAAAATCTACAATCAGGGTAAATGGTTTGATCTTTGTCGTGGGCCGCATTTGCCTTCAACGGGTAAAGTGGGCAAAGCCTTTAAACTGATGAAGGTTGCCGGTGCGTATTGGCGTGGTGATTCAGACCGTGAAGTGTTAACGCGTATTTATGGAACGGCCTGGGCAAATCAAAAAGATTTAGATGAATATCTGGTTCGTTTGGAAGAAGCTGAAAAACGCGATCACCGCCGCCTTGGCCGTGAGATGGATTTGTTCCACTTTCAGGAAGAAGCCCCTGGTTCAGTGTTTTGGCATCCAAAAGGTTGGCGGTTGTTTACAACGCTGATTGATTATATGCGCCGTATGCAGGAAAAAGCTGGTTATACCGAGGTTAATTCCCCTGACATGATGGACCGTGCCTTGTGGGAACAGTCTGGTCACTGGGAAAAGTTTCGTGAGAATATGTTTATCACAGAAACGGAAGATGATCGGGTTTTCGCGCTTAAGCCAATGAACTGTCCGGGCCATGTACAAATCTTTAAAAATGGCTTGAAGTCTTATCGCGATCTGCCTGTAAAACTGGCAGAATTTGGTAAAGTGCATCGCTATGAACCATCGGGGGCTTTGCATGGTTTGATGCGGGTTCGCTCGTTCACACAAGATGATGCGCATATTTTTTGTACGCGTGAACAAATCACTGAAGAATGTATCAAGGTGCATAATTTGATGCTGTCGATCTATAAAGATTTTGGCTTTGAAGATTTGCGCATCAAGTTTTCGGATCGACCTGAAAAACGGGTTGGGTCTGATGACGTTTGGGACGATGCTGAAAAAGCGCTTAAACATGCGGTGGATAAAGCTGGCGATGAGTATGAACTAAACCCGGGCGAGGGTGCGTTTTATGGCCCTAAACTTGAGTATGTTTTGCGCGATGCCATTGGCCGTGACTGGCAATGTGGCACGGTGCAGATGGACTTTAACTTGCCTGGCCGTTTCGATGCATTCTATATCGGCTCTGACAGTGACAAACATACCCCTGTTATGATCCATCGTGCCATGTTTGGGTCATTGGAGCGTTTTGCCGGGATTTTGATTGAGCATCATGCTGGTCATTTTCCGCTTTGGCTTGCACCTTTGCAGGTTGTTATTTGTACGATTAAATCTGAAGCTGATGACTATGCATATAAAGTTGCTGAGCAATTGCGCGCCAAGGGTATGCATGTTGACGTTGATACTCGTAATGAAAAGATCAATTATAAAGTGCGCGAACACTCTGTCAGTAAGGTGCCGGTAATTTTGGTGATTGGTATGCGTGAAGTTGAGGAAGAAACAGTGAATATTCGCCGTTTGGGTTCTCGCGATCAAACGTCAATGACATTGGCTGAGGCCATTGATAGTTTGAGCAAAGAAGCAACACCGCCAGATTTGCGATAATTTAAGAATAAACTTCTAAAAAAAGCGGGCTTGTTTGAGCCCGCTTTTTTTATTTACCGAGTAAAATAGTAGCTGCTTTGCCGCGCTCTAGGGTGAGGGTTTTTACAAATTGTTTGCCGTTGATTTGGGCCGCAAATTTGTAGCGTCCAGGCGCCAGAATAATGTTTGGCTTATCGCTGGTTCCAGATTTTGACCAGCCACCATTGGGGCCGTTTTTCAAACTTGTGACCGTCCATTTAGCTTCGGTCTGGCTTTGTTTGATAAATTGCAAACGAGCCATAGATGCCTGATGTTCGATGTTAAGTGAGGTTAAAATACCCGGTTTGATTGTGACTTTTGCAACAGCCAGTGTGTTGCCAAGTTCAAAGCGGCTTTCGATTTTGTACTCACCGGCAGAAAGACGGATGACTTCACCTTGTAAAACTTTATCTGTTATGAGTTTTATGGGTTTATTATCGCGCAGTTGATAAATTTTATGCGTTGCTTTGGCATAGCTGATTGCATTGACACCAAATACTTTGGAAAGTGTACGAATGCCGCCAACGCGTAGGTTGAGACTTACGGCTAACCGAGTTTCCGGTAGAATTGTTACATCTTTTGACAGTGAGGCAAAACCATATTTTGCTTCGATGCGGTATTTGCCAGGTTTTAAGGATATGTCGGCAATAGGAACTTTACCGTGATAAACCTGTTTACCTAAATTGGCCATTTGTGGGTCGCGCTCAAACACGCTCCATTCAACAGGGCGTTTAATATAGCCGCCTGTTTGGCTTAATCTGGCTGCAAGCTCTAAACCTTCTGTGCCTTGTTTGGCATAGCGCAATTGTTCTTCCTGTTGCGCGGGTGAGGGCAAAGAGCCTGTGATGATATTGTTGTCGCCTGGCGCGCGAAAAGCGGCGCTAAGTACGCTTGAATTTAATGCTGTGGCAAAGACACTGCAAACAATGAAGGCCACCGGAGTTAGACGGTGGCCTTGCTTGTGTTGTCTTGCGCAAGTGAGTAATCTTGGCAATACGTTCTCCTGTTTCCCAACAGACGCCAGAACCCTTATGACGAGGTTCTTATTTCCCCCCGACCAGTTATCCGATCGGCTTGAAGATATAAAACTATAAAACTGCTGTGGGCGCAACAAAACTCTTAACAAATGGTTAACGAGCCAGAGCGGGGTTTAATTGAATTGTATTATTTGCAGATTTTAGCCAATATTTAACTTATAGAGTCGTGCAGGGATTTCACACGAATGAAAGATGAATATTATGTTTGATGTTGAAATTGATAGAACCGTTGTTCCAGCTTTGAAGGTTCACTCAATGGTGGTGGGTAAAGATGGGGCGGATCGCTTTGCAGCAGGTGTTGCTGATATGGATTTCAAGCCGCCGCAAGCTGTGCTTAATGCAATGGCCAAGCGCTTGGACCATGGGGTGTTTGGCTATGAAACCGTGCCTGAAGATATGTTTCCCAGTTTGATTGACTGGTTTAAGGATAGGCACGATTGGGCCATAAATTCAGATCATATTTTACGCTCGCCAAATGTTTTGAATACCTTATCGATGGCGCTGAATGCGTTTACGCAAAAGGGTGAGGGGGTGATTGTTCAGCCGCCTGTATTTTTTGATTTTTATGATGTTTTAGACGAAAATGATCGCCGTGTTATTAAAAATACACTTAAGCTTATTGATGGT
>JALWJW010000083.1 GCA_026996935.1 Hyphomicrobiales bacterium | reverse complement strand
CACGTGGACGTGGAGGGCGCGGCGTTCGTTTAGGCGGCAAACGCGGTGGATTTGGCATCGGAACCATTATCATTATGGCTATTGCCTATTTCGTCTTTGGCATTAATCCGATGAATTTGCTTAATGGAAATATTGGCGGCGGTGGTAGCTATACTCAACCCGCGCCACAGCGCCAGGCACCGCAAAGCCAGGCGGCAAATGATGAAATGAAAGTGTTTGTTTCCAAAGTATTGCACACCACCGAAACCACATGGACGAAAATTTTCCGTCAAATGGGCAGAACGTATGAAAAGCCAAGACTGGTTCTTTTTTCTGGTAGTGTTCAATCTGCTTGTGGCATGGCGCAATCTGCCATGGGGCCGTTTTACTGCCCGGGCGATCACAAGGTTTATCTCGATACATCGTTCTTTCGCGACATGAAACGCCAGCTTGGTACATCTGGTGACTTTGCATGGGCCTATGTCATTGCCCACGAGGTGGGCCACCATGTGCAAACACTATTGGGTATTTCAGCAAAAGTAACCGCTGCGCGCCGTCAGGTTTCAAAGGTTCGCGGCAATCAGCTTTCTGTTCGTATGGAATTGCAGGCAGATTGTTTTGCTGGCATATGGGCCAGCCAAAATCGCAGGATCCTGGAAAGTGGCGATATTGAAGAAGGTTTAAACGCTGCAAATGCCATTGGTGATGATCGCCTGCAGCGCAAAGCAGGTGGCCGCGTGGTACCGGAAAGTTTCACGCACGGTTCTTCAGCGCAACGTGTTGCATGGTTTAAACGCGGGTTAAACGGCGGTAAGATTTCAAGCTGCGATACATTTAGCCGCTGACAAAATCATTCAATAAAACAATACAAAAAAACGGGCGCTTCATATTGGGCACCCGTTTTCGTTTTATCGTTTCGAGTGAACGTAATAGGCGCTTATTTGGCCATTGCTTTTTTAATGATGCCGATGACCACCATCACAACGCCGCCGCCAACACCGCCACTGGCAACAGAGCCAAGAATGGACCCGATGTCCATGCCGCCGCCGCCGGCCATTGCGCCAAGGCCAAGTTGACTTAGAACAGCACCGCCCAAGCCACCGCCAATAATGCCTGAGATTGAATTGCCCAAAGTGCCAAGGCTTTGATTTTTCAAAAGTCCGCCAGCAACATTGCCGCCAATAGCGCCAGAAATCAGTGAAATAATTAGTTCCATACCCATAAGATTCTTCCCCGGTATTTAGTTGGTTTTTCGCTGCATGATTGCAACATATTAAAAGCTTACCCTAAAGAGTAGAAAAGAGTCAAAATTTCCGCGACATTCTGTCCACAGGTAGGAGGTGCCACCACAAAAAAACCTCCTATCTTTAAAGATAAGAGGCTCTAAATTCTGTTTTTAAGTTTCGCAAATTAATAAGCATTCTCAGACTTAAGCAATGCGAACGGGGTTTTTAGGATGATGTAGAGATCAAACCATAATGACCAGCGATCAATATATTCCAGATCGTGTTTAACCCGATTTTCAATTTTTTCGTGGGTGTCTGTTTCACCGCGCCAGCCGCTAATTTGCGCCCAGCCTGTAATGCCAGGTTTAACTTTATGACGGGCAAAATATCCATCAACAACCTGGTCGTATAAATCATCGGCAGCTTTAGCCTGTGTGGCGTGAGGGCGTGGACCGACAAGCGATAATTGACCCGTTAAAACATTGAACAATTGTGGCAACTCATCAATAGAAGCCTTGCGAATAAACCGTCCAACTCTGGTCACACGCGGGTCACCCTTGGTGACGAGTTTGCTGGCATCTGCATCGCTCATATCGGTATACATGGAGCGGAACTTATAAACTTCGACCAACTCATTATTAAAGCCATAGCGCTTTTGTTTAAAGATCGCAGGGCCTTTTGATTCCAACCGAACCGCCAACCAGGTAATCGCCATAATAGGGGACAAGCCAATGATGAAAACAACGGCCAAAACCTTGTCCATCAGGTCTTTCATAAACCAGCTCCAGCCACTTACAGGGCGATCAAACACTGAAAGCAAAGGCAAGTTGCCAAGGTTTTCATAAGCGCGCGGAGAAAGCTTTAATTTTGATGTGTGGGCCGCAACGCGAATATCAGTTGGTAATTCCCACAAGCGTTTAAGGATTTGCAACATTCGGGCTTCGGCCGTCATTGGCACCGCTACAATAATAAGGTCAACGCGGTTTGAGCGGGCATAGTCGGCCAGTTCGCCAATTTTTCCAAGTTTTGAAAACTTTTTAATTGAATCAGGGCTGCGGTCATCATTGCGATCATCAAACAAACCAACAATTTCAATATCAAGTCCTTTTGAACTTTGCAAAATATTGATGGCATCTTCGGCCGCTTTTCCCCCACCAACAATGGCGATGCGCTGACGAAAAGCACCAGCTTGAGATAAAGGCGCTGCCCATGCTGCAACCGATAAACGGGTGACGGCAAAATGGGTAATGACCAGAGCCAGCCAGCCAGTAATCCATAAATATCCAACCGGTAATACAATCAGCTTTAAAAAGATGAAAGACAGGCTGCCTGCAACAAATGCAACACCAGCAGAAGACAGCGTTCCATAAAGCGGGTTAATCAGGGAAGTAACTTCATACAACCCGGCAGCGCGTTGAGAAAGCATTGTAGCCAGTGTAATACACACCGCTGCAAAGCCATATAAAATGGCTTTTTCCGGCTCCACCACAGGGGCGGCGCGAACCAAAAGCATAATGGACCCTAGAAACATGACGATAAAGTCAGCGGTTTTTAATAAACGCTGTACGACTTCACGGTCAATATAGCTTGATTTGTGTTGTTGAATGACTTCACTCATAATAGTGCCTCCCGCCCAGCTTTAACCGTGCGTATCCCAAATTGATTATTCCGTCGGGTTTTCCCTGATCTTGAACAATCGGTTTCCTGTTGCCTGAGCTATAAAACAAATTAGTTAAAATGCTGTGAAAACTTATCTCAGATTGTCGCCTTGTTTGGGTTTTGCTTGCTAAAACAAAGGCGATGCTGCAAACACATAAGATATTATTTGCTTTTAAAGACTGAAACGATGCCCCCTAAACAACCAGATGAAGCCACCCCGAAAACAGATCGCCCCAAAGGGGATCGTATTGCCAAAGTTATGGCCCGCGCTGGTTTATGCTCACGCCGTGATGCTGAACGCTGGATTGAGGCGGGACGGGTTAAGGTCAATGGCACATTGGTCACATCTCCAGCCTTAAATGTCACCCCTCAAGACAAGGTGATCGTTGATGATAAACCATTGCCAGACCGCGAAGTTTCAAAATTGTGGCGTTATCATAAACCTGTTGGACTTGTTGTTTCGCACCGCGATGAAAAGTTTCGCCCTAGCGTATTTGAAAAACTCCCTGCCGATATGCCCCGCGTTGTCTCGGTCGGTCGATTGGATATTAACACCGAAGGCTTGTTGCTTTTAACCAATGATGGCGGCATTGCCCGAAAACTTGAACTGCCCGCAACGGGCTGGCTGCGGCGTTATCGGGTGCGGGTGTTTGGCTCGGTCAATGAGGAAGCACTGGCAAAACTTAAAGACGGCATCACCATTGATGGTATTCGCTATGGTGAAATTGAAGCTAAACTTGACAGGCGACAAGGGCGCAATGCATGGCTGACCTTTTCCCTGCGCGAAGGAAAAAACCGCGAAATTAAAGTGATTTGCGAATATTTAAATTTGCAGGTTAATCGTTTAATTCGTCTGTCATACGGCCCCTTCCAATTGGGTGATCTAAAAGAAGGCGCAGTAGAAGAAGTCAACCCGCGTATTTTGGCTGAGCATCTAGGTCTTGATGAGGGTAAAGCAAAAGCCCCATCTGATAAAACAGGCTTTGCCAAAAAACGTGAAAAGACACCACGTCCAGCAAGTCGCAAAAAAGAACCACGTAAGAAAACCAAAGAACAACGCTTTGGCAAAAAGGATGCAAAGCCTAAAAAGTTTTATGCGCCTAAATCAGATGAAAAATCAGACGGACGTTCTAACGTGCGGCCGCAAAACAAACCTAAAGGACAAAGTCGTGCGCATCGTCGGCGGGATACATAAGGGCAGGGCGCTAACACCGCCAAAAAACCAAAACACCAGACCAACCAGTGATCGCACCCGCGAGGCGATGTTCAATATTTTAGCCCATTCTATTGAAGGCTTTAGCATTGAAGGAGCCCGCGTGCTTGATGTTTTTGCCGGCACGGGTGCCTTGGGTTTAGAGGCCTTGTCGCGTGGCGCGGCTTCGGCTTGCTTTATAGATGATAGCGCAGCAGCGCGCGGCCTTGTGCGAACCAATGCTGAAGCCTTGGGCGCAACAGGGCAGGTAAAAATCTGGCGCCGAGATGCCACCCGCCTTGGCTTGTTAGATAGTGCCCCGCCGTTTGATTTGGTTTTCCTTGACCCACCCTATAATAAAAAAATGGGTGACAAGGCGTTGGTTGGGTTGCTTGAAGGCGGCTGGCTTTCGCCAAACGCCGTTGTTGTTTTGGAAGAAGCAAAAAAGGCGCAAATTTCAATTCCCGATGGCCTAAACGAATTATCCACCCGAAACTATGGCGATACCAAAGCCCTTTTTTTACAAGCTGTTTAACCCAATCAGCGCGCTTCAACCTTCAGCTTCAGTCTATCAACCAAAGTTTGCGGGGCCGTGCTGTAAGTGGTGTAAAGCTCGATCAAGGGCACAGGCGTTTCTGGCGCAATTGATGCTGAGATAGACCCCTTGTTTTCGAGCAATGTACGCACGGCATCACTAACACTTTTTGAAAAGTCAGGGTTTTTAAGTTTGGCTAATCCTAAGGGGATGAGATCGACCACTTGTTTTTTAAGCGTTTCCACATCGGTGCGTTGTTGCTTGGCAACATAACCAAAGCCGCGATCAATAATCGATGCGTCGGTAAATTTAAACGAGGCATTTTTAAGAGTCGCACCAATCAACAATCCAGGGGCTGCCGCTGGTGTTTCAAACAGCATTTTAGGCAGACCGCCCAAAGTGGCAGAAAACTGATAAGACCCGCCATCAACCATATCTAAATTAGTAAAGATGTTTAGCGCCTTATCTGCTTCATTCCATTTTAGCCCATCATTATAGCTCAGCTTGATGGTTTTATATCCCATTTTGGTCAAAGGCCCACGTGCGCTGCGATCAAGCATTGAAACAGGCAAAACCAGATTGGTTAGTTTTGTTTCGATGTTGGTCGGGATCGGGCCAATATGGCCTGACATGGTGTAGCCGGCATGGTCGAAAGAAAAAGTGCCTTTGCCTGCAATCTCAGCTTTCACATCATCGGCAGACAGTTCCCCTAAAATCGGCATGGCTTTTAACATCGCGGTAATGTCGTTGCGCTTTTTCGCTGCTTCCAAGTTGATAAGAGCTTTTAAGGCTGGGAATTTAACACCAGCCAAATTGATCCGCCCAAATGAGACATCAAATTCACCTTGTTTCTTAATGGCAAACCCGGAAAACACATGCGCGCCAAGGCCATCACTGGAAAGGTCTTTCAAAACCGCTGAGTCAAGCTTACCCGCCACCCCGTCAATATCAAAAGAAACCCCTTTAACTTCAGAATATCCCAGTTTAAACGCGCCATAAGTAGACCGAACCAAATCTACGATGTCTTGAGGTTCGGGCTTTTGTTTCGACATCATCTTCGGCATAAAGTTATCCAAAGTGGCAAGAAGCGGAACAGGGGTTGGGCGCACGCCAATGTCATCCCATGCCATGGAGTCGATATTGACGTTTCCTTTTTCAAAAGTCACGGCAATTTTAGCGATGGTCGCTTTCTTGATGGCGGTTTTATAGTCAGCATTTTCTTGCGGGGCAATTTCGGGAGCAAAATTGCGAACAAGACTTCCAAAATTGTATTCATAAATCTCTATCGCCCCTGTTCGCGCTGTATAGGCAACAGGCTTGCCATCAGTTTTAAGAGAAACGCTACCAATAGATGAAAACGCAATATTGCCATGACTGGCATTTTTATAAAGCATCTGATTATAAACCGTATGCGTCGTCATTGCAGGTTCGGCATTATTTTGAACCAGTTCCATTTTGTCTGCTTTTATCTCAGAAAAACTGATGTCGCTAAGGGCCTTAAAGACGGGGTAATATTTTGAAGCCGGTTTGCCAGGAGCTTCTTTCACATCAGGAATTTTTGCCCATGACAAATCTGTGGCTAAAAAGTTTGTATAGGCTCCTGTCGATACAATGTTTTGTTTTCCTGTTTTGACAGCAAAATTTAGATCAATCGATGGAGACGATATTTTTGTTGCCATATACCGATTGTCACTTTCGCGAAGTTGGGTAAATGAAATTGTTGGCATTTTTAATTGATAGCGAATGATCTTTTCAACCGCTGGTGCCTCATCGCCAACAGATTTTTCACTAATGTTAAAAATCTTAGGATCAAGGGTAAATGTCAGTGTTAAATTGGTTGCCGTTGTCACATCGCTGGCACCATCATAGGCTACTTTATCAGCATTAAGAGCAAAGAACGTTGAGGCTTTGGAGCTGTTAATCCAGCCATTGATAATATCTGCGCCATTTGCGTGGGCAAGTGAAGTAAAAGCAAAACTGCCAGAGACAATCGCAATTGATAGAGAAACTGGTTTGATGTGAGGGCAAAACATAGGTTGAATCCAATGTGATTATTAAAATAACGCTGCAAGCATAGCGATACTTAGCGCTAAGTAAGTATCGTTTTAGGTGTGTGTGCAGTGTAAAGG
>JALWJW010000082.1 GCA_026996935.1 Hyphomicrobiales bacterium | reverse complement strand
AGCAATATTACGCGTATAAATACCGCTACCAAAAAGCACCACGTCGGCCTCATTGGCGAACTCTAAAGGTTGCTGGGTCTGAACCACGACACCGTTCATTGATTTTACCGTATCGGTTGGACAAGTAATTTGGGCGCTCCACCCCTGTCCCTTCATTCTATTCAGCAAACCCAGCGCAATAAAAGAATCTAATTCATTGAACCCATCAAAAGTAAGAATCGCAATTTTCATAACGCATTTGTTCTTTCAAAATAAAATATCCGAGTTCACAATCAAGATATTCACTCGTTCACTTTTAAGACCATAGATCGCCCTGAAAAACACATCAACGATAAATTCTTCACTACGTACAATCTGACACAGCAATAAATTTTATACTGCCGTTCACAAAAAACCCCGCATGTAAACACGCGGGGCATTACATTTTTTGTTAGGATAATTTCAAACGCAAACTTGTATTAAAACAGTTTTTTACGCAATGATTTAAGGTCTTTCTTAATTGCATCATAAAAACCAGAGCTGGATTTTCCGTCTTCTGTTTTCTTGGAAATTTCGGCAATCTGTTTATAAAGCGATGTAAAATCACTTTTCTGACCATATCCAAGAGCTTCAGCCAATTCCAACTGCTTACGCGCGCCAGAAAGCAAATCTTTCAAATCGCCGCCCTGCTTTTTCGTCCGCTTATCCGTTTTGGTCAATACTTCTGCTTCGGCCAATAACGCTTGTGCCCGTACAACAGGAAGAGGCACCACATGGTCTTCAACAACAAGAAGATTAAGAGCCGCAACAAGAATAGCCTTAGCCTCTTTCAACTTTCCTTTTTCAATAAGCGGAACAGCTTTTTTAATCGCATCAGGGTATGTTCCCAACGGAAGGTCACTTACACGAATAACAATCTCACTTGCTAAACTGGCCACCAACGGACGAGCATCCTGCAAACGCCCCTTGTTCAACAAGTCAATTGCTTCCAGTCTGATTTTATTGACCGATTTTACGTTCAGATCAGTATCAACAACTGTGCTGGTTACACTAATTGGTGCCAATTTTAAATCAGGTGCCAAAGACAACACGACACCAAGCTTGCCTAAAGCTTTTTCCAGGTTTGAGATCGCTTTGACTTTATCTTTTTTATCTAATGCAATGATTGCATTTTCGGTTGACCTAAGCGCACCGACCGCATCTTTAATAGCACGTTTCTGCCCCGCAGACATTTGGGATTTCACATAATTCAATGCATTGGCAAGCTCATTTTGGGTTGTAATTTTTTTACCAACCATGGTCGCAGCCGTTTGAGCTTCATCCTGTTTAACAGGCTTTTTAGCACTGTCTGCCCAGGCAACCTGTGACACCATCATTCCTGCAACAACAATAGCTGGAATTGCAAATATATTCTTATTTCGTTTTAACATTTCAGTCTCCTTTATCAGGCGCACCTCTTCAAGATTTAGGCATAGAAAATTGGTTTCAGGCAGAGGCCAGCCTAAGACATTGCGACAATCGCAATGAATTTAAAAATTTTAGAAAAGCAGCAAGGACCATCCTCTCTGCAATTTTCAGGTAAGGATCACCCGACAATTTTAAAGGGCTGAAAGTTTTAATAATTTGTAAGATTTTAAGACAAGCTCAATGAGCACTACATCTTAACCCGTTCACTTTTAGGATCATAAAAAGCACTAAATGAGACATCAATGCCAAATTCCTCATTGGCAATCAGCACGCTATAATCGCCCGTTTCCATAAACTTTTTAGTCACGCCATCTTTATTCTTGAGCCAGCCCATGCCAACCGATGCGCCAACAAAGTGACCATAGGCACCAGAGGTAACATAGCCAACAATTTCACCATTTCGAAGCAACGGTTCATGACCGATCAACAATGGTTCAGGATCACGAAGTTTAATTTGCACAAGCCGTTTGGTTTTAATATTTGCCTTGGCTTTTTTCGCTGCCTCACGACCAATAAACTCGCCCGTATTAAAATTACAAACAAAACCAAGCCCCGCATCGTATGGCGTTTCATCTTGCGAAACCTCATGGCCAAAGTGACGATAGCCTTTTTCGATACGGCAAGAATCAAGCGCGTGTAAGCCACACAGTTTAAGACCAAACACCCTACCCGCTTCCTCAAGTTGCTCAAACACATGACAAGCAAACTCACTGGAAATGTGCAACTCCCAACCAAGTTCACCAACGAATGTCACCCGCATTGCCCGCAGTTTGACGTAACCAATTTCAATATCAACCCAGTGCGAAAACGGACACGCCTCATTGGACAAATCAGCCTCCGTCAAGCTTTCAAGAAGGTTGCGCGATTTAGGGCCAAACACCCCGATAATAGCAATCGCCGATGTGGCATCAAAAATCTCAACCCGCGCACTGTCTGGCACGTGACGCTTCAACCAATCCATATCACGCTGAGCAACCGCCCCGCCTGTAGTCACCTGATACTGATCCTGCCCCATCCGCGCCACGGTTAAATCAGCCTCAATCCCAGCCTGCTCATTTAACCAGTGGGTATAAACAATACGCCCGACAGGCACATCAACATTAGCGCTACAAATGTTTTGCATCACTGCCATGGCCTCTGGCCCCTGCACAATGAACTTGGAAAAACTGGTCAGATCAATCAGACCCACATTTTCACGAAATGCCATGTGCTCAGCTTTTGAATACTCAAACCAATTCTGCCGCTTAAAACTATACTCATATTTCGGCTCGACACCTTCTGGTGCAAACCAATTGGCCCGCTCCCAACCTGCCGCCACACCAAAGCACGCCCCACGTGCTTTTAGATGCTCATGCAAAGGCGAGCGCCGCGCCCCGCGCCCTGTTGCAAACTGGCGATAGGGATAATGGTTTTCATACAAAAGCCCAAGCGTTTCACTGACACGTTCCTGCAAAAATACTTTGGTATTTTGAAACGGCTCATTGCGGCGCACATCCATGCCATGCAAATCAAACGGCGCGCAATCATCAATAATCCAATCAGCCAATGCTTTGCCATATCCTGGCCCCGTTTGAATACCAACTGAATTGGCCCCCGCGCACATATAAAACCCTTTAAGGCCGGGCGCTTTACCCATCTGAATTTGGTCATCGGGGGTAAAGCTTTCAGGCCCGCAAAAGAATTTACGCATACCCAATTCGCCCAACAACGGCACCCGTTTAACGGCTGCTTCATACACGGGCATAAACTGATCGAACTCACCGGCCAGTTCTTCAAAGCTGAAATTATCCGGCAGGCTGGCAGGATCAACAGGAATAGCTTTTTTCTCAAACGCGCCTAACAAGATCGAGCCTGCATCTTCCTTATAATAAGCCTCTTTTGATTGGTCACGCATGACGGGCAAATCGTTTGGCACTTGGTCCGACTTTTCCGTCACCATATAATAATGCTCACACGGATAAAGCGGAATATCCACATCAACCATCTTGCCAATTTCACGCGCCCACAACCCCGCGCAATTGACCACAAAATCTGTTTTGATATGCCCTTGATCCGTTTCAACACCTGTCACCTGACCGCTCTCACTCAACACACCAGTGACCTTCACCCCTTCAAAAATCTTACCGCCACGCAACCGCACGCCTTTAGCAATCGCCATGGTAAAATCAACAGGCGAAGCCCACCCTTCTGACGGGGCAAACATGCCGCCAACAAGGCCTTTCTTTTCGATCAGCGGATAATGCTTTTCGATTTCATCAGGGGTGAGCAGGTGGGTTTGCGGTCCCCAAATTTTAGTCACATCATGCAGACGGCGAATTTCTTCAAACCGTTCCTCATCCTCGGCAATCCACATCGACCCAACTTGTTTAAAGCCAACAGATTGCCCCGTTTCTTCTTCGATCATTGGAATAAAATCAAGGCAATAACCCGCCAGCTTAGCCAACGTATCACTGGCCCGCGTCGTACCGATCAAACCAGCCGCATGCCATGTGGTGCCGCACGTGAGTTGCGAGCGTTCTAAAATAACAACATCACTCCACCCACGCTTGGCCAAATGATAGGCCACCGAGCAGCCAATAATGCCACCACCAATAACCACAATTTGCACTTTTTGAGGAATCTGAACAGCCATATTTATACGCTCCAAAAGGGGTAAAACAAAACCGTGCCTTCAACACAACGCAAACACAATGGACCACTTATTCAATTAACTTTGGGCCAGCACATCAGCATTATGGCTTGTGATGCGTATGCCAATGTTGAGCAATCTCAACCCGCTTTGGCACCCACACATCATCGTGGGCAAGAACATAATCAACGAACCGTTCAAGAGCGGCAACCCGGCCCGGGCGACCGACCAACCGACAATGCAAACCGACATTCATCATTTTGGCTTGGCCCTGCCCACCTTCACGATAAAGCACATCAAAAGTGTCTTTCAAATAAGTGAAAAACTGATCGCCACTATTAAACCCTTGCGGGGTGGCAAAGCGCATATCATTACAATCAAGCGTATAAGGAATAATCAATTGCTCGCCCATCCAATAAGGCAAATCATCGGCATACGCATCTGACAAATATAAAAACCCGCCTTCTTCAATGCCAAGGTCAAGCGTGTGAACACTTGAGCGCCCCGTATACCAGCCAAGCGGGCGCTGCCCCGTCAGACGCGTATGCAACTCGATAGCGGCCTGCATATGGGCGCGTTCATCTTCTTTTGAATAGTCCTTATACTCAATCCACTTCAGCCCATGCGAAGCAATTTCCCAATCTGCCTCCATCATGCCAGCAAGCTGGTCGGGCGAGCGCTCAAGTGCAGTAGCGACACCATATACCGTTGGCTTAACGTTGCGCGATGTAAACAAACGATGCAAACGCCAAAAGCCGGCACGCGCACCATATTCGTAAATTGATTCCATATTCATGTGACGCTGGTCTGACCAAGCCGCCGCCCCGACAATTTCAGAAAGAAACGCTTCAGAAGCAGCATCCCCATGAAGAATACAATTCTCCCCGCCTTCTTCATAATTAACCACAAACTGCACCGCAATTTTCGCCCCATCAGGCCATTGAGCATCGGGCGGTGTCGCCCCATAGCCTTTAAGATCGCGCGGGTAGTTTTTTGGAATATTCGACATTGCATCACCAGAATCATTTATAATTTTTCAGTGATGTTATCGAGCCAATGAACCCCACGCAAGCTGGTCCATACAGGCCTTGGATCTGGACCTTGATAAACTAGTACATCTCAACCGGCGCCGTGCTTTCCAAATGCCAGACTTTTGAAACAATCTTCCAGCCCCGCGCGCCCTTTACAAAGGCCAAATGATCGACAAAGACATTTTCATGCGCCTGCAACCGCAGCTTTACCACCGCACTAATATCAGACAACCAATCAATCAGAATTACTTCTTCCTTGCGCACCTGACTACGCCCGGCCGGCGAAGGACGCGAGGCGACATCAGCGCGAAAACTGGCAATCGGATCAGCGAGTATTTTACCCTCATCAGCATCAAATAAACTTGAAGCTTCATGAAAAACCTCATCCAGCTTTTCAACATCACAATAATAAATTGCATCAAGATAAATCTCGATAGCCTTAGATAGTTCCAATGTCTTATTCATGTCATCTCCAATTACATCAATACCATGTCGCACGAGTCCATAAAACCAGACAGAGCACTAAAAACAAAGTGACACAAATGACAATATACGTTAAGATAATGCCAAATGAAAATAACAACCCAAACCAATAATGACAAACCTCATCAGGTCTGCGCCCTTGCCTATGACGGGCTTTGCACATTTGAATTTGGCATTGCTGTTGAAGCTTTTGCCTTAAAGCGGCCCGAACTTGATTGCCTTTGGTATGACTTCAAAGTCGCCTCCAACGACCCATCGCCCTTAAAAGCCATTGGCGGCATCGAGATAAACGTGCGCTATGGTTTAAACACACTCGCCAAAGCAGACACAATCATAATACCAGGATGGAAAAGCCCTGATACACCTGTACCACAAGAAATCATCACCGTTCTTAAAGCGGCCCACAATCGCGGCTGCCGCATTGTCAGCATTTGTTCTGGCGTCTTTGTTATTGCCGCAACGGGCCTGCTTGATCACAAATCAGCCACCACCCATTGGCGCTATAGTGAAACCCTTCAACAAAAATACCCCGCCATCAAGGTTAAGCCCGATGTCCTTTATATTGATGCGGGAGACAATATTTTTACATCTGCTGGCAGCTCGGCAGGGCTTGATCTGTGCCTTCATCTCATACGCCTAGACCATGGCGCCGCCATCGCCAACAATGTTGCGCGCCGCTTTGTTATGCCCGCCCATCGACAAGGCGGACAAGCCCAATTTATCGAGCGCCCGATCAGCCAGCCCCACAATGACCTTTCGCCCTTATTTGAGCATCTACAACAAAATTTAGACCAACCCTTCACCATCAACCAAATTGCCGGTCTGGCAAATATGAGCACCCGCACATTGATCCGCCATTTCAAAAAAGCAACAGGTCTAACGCCTCAAAACTGGTTAACCACACAGCGCATAAAACGCGCCAGTGAATTGCTGGAAACATCAACAGCCAATATTGATACAATTGCAATAAGTTGCGGGTTTAAAACGCCAGAAACCTTCAGGCATCATTTCCGCAAACAAGTAGGAACGTCACCAGGCCAGTATCGAAAATCTTTTTATCAAAGCTTGGCAGCCCAATAAATCACTCAGGCTCAACATCGTGGTTTTCTTCACGTTGCGATGGCACGCTATAAACCC
>JALWJW010000081.1 GCA_026996935.1 Hyphomicrobiales bacterium | reverse complement strand
TGCATCGGCCGTAAACAGCACTAAAGGTATCATCGCAAAGGGTAACTGCAGGCTCAACATAACTTGTGACAAAACCAGCAACCGCGCCGTACCACTTTCTCCATATAGTATCGTTACAACCAGAGCAGGAACAATGGCAATACCGCGCGTGACAAGTCGCCGCTTCCAGGGTGCCAGTTTAAAATTGATGAAGCCTTCCATAACGATCTGACCGGTCAGGGTTGCTGTAACGGTTGAGTTTAGCCCTGAAGCCAGTAAGGCAACCGCAAAAAGTGTAGCAGCCAATTGAGTGCCTAATAACGGGCCAAGCAGTGCATGAGCATCTTGAATTTCGGCCACTTCAAATTTGCCGGCAGTGTGGAAAGCGGCAACCGCCAGAATTAAAATAGAGGCGTTGATAAACAGGGCAAACATTAAAGCAAGGGTGCTGTCTATTGTCCCCATGCGGATGGCATCAAGTTTATCTTTACGCGTGGGGCCGATCTTGCGGGTTTGAATGATCGAGGAGTGCAGATAAAGATTATGCGGCATGACAGTTGCGCCCAATATGCCTAGGGCCAGGAGCAACATATCTGGTGATTGCAGGATATCTTTTTGTGGAATAAACCCGCGTAATACATCACCCCAAACCGGTTGCGCATAAACCATCTCGATAGCAAAACAAACAAAGATGAGCAATGTCAGCGAAATAACGAAGGCTTCGAGTAAACGAAAACCGCGCCCCTGCAACCAAAGAATAATAAACACATCAAGAGCGGTTAAAATAACCCCGATTTCCAGCGGTATATTAAACAAAAGATTGAGCGCGATAGCCGTGCCAATCACCTCAGCTAAATCTGTAGCGACAATTGCAGCTTCAGCCAGTATCCATAAAACAAATCCGATTTTGGGCGAGAACGCATCACGGCTGGCTTGCGCTAGGTCGCGCCCGGAAGCCACCCCCAACCGCAGGCTGAGGGCCTGAAGCAGAATGGCCATGATGTTGGAAATAAGAACAACAGAAAGCAGGATGTAGCCAAAAGATGAACCGCCGGCAATTGAGGTTGCCCAGTTCCCTGGGTCCATATATCCCACCGCTACCAGATAGCCAGGACCCAAAAAAGATAAGAATCTTTTTATGGAATTACCCTTGTTTATCGTGATTGAGGCGTTCGATTCAGCCAGGCTTTTCCCGGTCTTTTCGCGCAGCCACCCATTATTTGTATTCATGGCGGAATCTGTGTCCATCCGGAAGTGCGTTGTAACTTAGAATTATTCTTAAGAAGCAATAATGAACAAGGCAGATGTGATGTCAAGAATAAAGCGGGCAGACTAAAAATAATTTGCCAGGCTTAGACATCTTTCTCTAGTGCGTGTCGCATTTAAATAGATTCAAGCATTCACTTGCTGATATGAGGCAGGCCTTGAGAAACAGGGCCGTTCATGCCAGCAAAGTGAATTCAATTCAACGCGACAGGCATTGGCACAATGATGATTGCCATTACCTGACCAATTCATAAAAAAAGCGGTAAAAACCATCAGGTTTATACCGCTTAAACTTAATTATTCAGATTAGCTTTATGGACGTTTAGGTGTCTCATATTCAGCTTCGGTTTGTGCCTCATCCCAGATTGTTTCATAACCGACAAAACCAGATTTTGTCGGCTTCATTTGGCGTGTGATAAGGTTACGTGTTTTGCCTTCAGGAACTTCTGGCCGTTTGTTTGCTGCTGCGCTCATGTTCTCATCCTTCGTTAAAGGCCACAATGGTTCATGGTGAACACGGGTGGCAAATTTTTAAAATCAGGTCTTTAGTTTATAGCTATTTTGCTGGTTTGTGACTAATAAAAAAGTCGCACTGGAAAACCTTTAAACAGGCACCTTGCTGGCCCCTTCAATGTCTACTTCTGGTAGTGCAGGTCCGCCTTCTGCTATCTCTTCTTCTGTTGCATCACGAACTGTTACGATGTTGAGATTAAAAGTCACATGACGACCACATAGCGGATTGTTGCCATCAATGGTAATGGTCTTATCATCGATACGAGTAACGATAAAGTTTTTCGTTTTGCCTGTATTGCTTTCCATGACGATCGTAGTGCCCACCTCACGATATTCTTCAGGCACATTATCAATAAGATCGGTAATAACCAAATCTTCATCGCGTGGTGGGTAAAGCTGGTTGCAATCAATCGGTACTTTAATCGTATCCCCAACTTTCTTGCCCTCAATTTCGGCATGAACAGCGGGAGCTAAAATTTCATTCTGACCATGAATATAGCCCAGTGGAAACTCAACCGATGTCAGTACATTTCCTGATTTATCATCGGTGATGGTGTAAGTAAGTTCGACTAATTTGCCGTCTTGAACTGTTTCTTCCATTTCAATATTGCTCTCGTAAATAAGGTTCTAGAAAGACCAATGCCTTAAAAGATAGAGGCACCAAAAATTTTAACTTCACCGTCTTCATCGCCAAGGACCAAACGGCCAAGCCATTCACCTTCGCGTTTTGTGCTTCTTTGGCGGTACAGTACAGTGACGTGTTCGCCGCGGCGGATAGTGCCAAGGAAGTCATAATCTTCAGAAAGGTTTCGGGTTAGCTCGCTTTTGGCAAACTGTTTGCCCACTTCCATTTGATTGAGGCCAAAAGCCAAGGACTGTGAGAAGTTTTTTACAAATTCGCCATATTTGCCCGCATTGGACCATTTGACCAAATCTGCCCACAACGGGTTGGCGATTTCCAAAATTTCTTCATCAGACTTTTCAATTATTTTCATCTGAAATACTTTCTCTTTTGCTATGTCAGCTCGGTTATATAAAAACCAGCTTATCGTATAATGACCAGGTCATGCTAAGCATGTGTGTCGCACATCAAAAAAAAGATCAACATGGAAAATGTTGATCTTTTCTTATTTTGTAACAGCATTTGGTTCAAATGCCTATGGGGTGAGTTTTACTCATCATCACCAACAAGGTGATACAATGGCGCTTTTTCCATTGTGTATTTCCCTGTTTCCGGATCACGACGTGAAACGGTCAGGCAGTGCCAATTATCATCATCAAGTTTTAGTGCATCGCCGCGGTAGTAATAACCAGGCCAGCGTGTTTCCTTGCGGAACAAAGTATGATGCATAACGCATTCAGATGTACGGTGACGATGTTTCAATTCCCAGGCACGTAGCAACTCATGAATATCCTCAGCAGCAAGCTTCTCAAGATCTTCTTCCATAATCGCAAGCTTCTTAAGGCCGATATTGAGCAACTTTTCGTTGGTCATGTAGTTCACACCCTGACCGGCACAATATTCGTCCATAAGTTTTTGCAGACGATCAAGACCTTGACGTGGGTTGATATAGTGTGGGTTCACACTACCGGCAACGATCTCATTGCGATAGATTTTGTAGTGTTCCATCGGTTTATAGATCTCAGCTTTACGGTCATCAATTTGTTTTTGTGAAACTTTGATGCCTTCAGCTTTACCATCATCAATATATTGACATGCAGCTTTTGCAGCCAAACGGCCTTCGGTAAATGAACCAGATGAGAACGCGTGTGGTGTTCCACCAACCGCATCACCGGCACCAAACAAACCCTCAACAGTCATCATGCGGTTGTAACCCCAGAAATATTCTGGTGGGGAAACATCTTCAGGACCAGAAGCCCAGCCGCCACAACCTGTTGCGTGAGAGCCCATAACATAAGGTTCTGACGTGGTAAGTTCAGGGTTCTCAAATTTAGGATCAAGGTCAGTTGCGGCCCATAGAACAGCCTGGCCAACGGTCATACCCAGGAAGTTTTCCCAGCCGACTTCTTCCAGATGAGGGTCCTGGAAGGCTTCCATTGTCACCATGTGGATAGGACCGCGACCTGCGTTTACTTCGCTGATTAAAGCGTGGTTACGCAAGCATGTTGGAATAGGGCGGTGTGTACGGTGGGAAGCTTCCGGGTCAAGATATTCTTTACCAACCATTTTTTGAAGCTCAGGGAACCATTTTGATTCATATTCTTCACCCAAACCATTTTGTGTATAGGTTTTAAGATGTAGGAAATATGCACCAACAGGGCCGTAACCATCTTTAAAACGGGCAAGCACAATACGGTTTTCCATTTGTGTCATTTTCGCGCCTGCTTCAATCATTAGACCATAAGCAGAACCAGAAGACCACGGCGCATACCAAACACGGCCGGCACCTTCACCAACAGAGCGTGGTTTAAAGATGTTAGACGCACCACCTGCACCACAAATCACCGTTTTGGATTTGAATACATGGTAGTTACCTGTGCGCACGTTAAAGCCGACAGCACCAGCGATGCGGTTTTCTTTGGCATCATCTTTCAAAAGATGAGTAACGCAAATACGGTTGTATACTTTGTCGGCAGATGTTGTCGCTGCTTCGGCAACGATAGGCTTATAAGATTCACCATGGATCATGATTTGCCAGCGGCCTTCACGCAAATATGCGCCGGTGTCTGGGTTTTTCATGATGGGCAGGCCCCAGTCATCAAACTGGTGCACTGTTGAGTCAACGTGGCGAGCCATGTCGAACAACAGATCTTCGCGAACCATACCCATTAGATCGATACGGGCATACCGCACGTGATCTTCCGGATTGTTTTCACCAAAACGTGTGCCCATATAACAGTTGATCGCATAAAGGCCTTGCGCCACCGCACCTGAACGGTTGATGTTGGCTTTTTCAGCAATAACGATTTTCTTGTCTTGCCCCCAATAGCGAGCTTCCCAAGCAGCGCCTGTGCCGCCAAGGCCAGCGCCGACAACGAGAATGTCAATATTGTCTTCAACGATTGTTTGATGTGACATTAGTAATAAACCCCTTGCTTAATGGTGAGGCCGTTGGACTCAAGTGTTGCCAATTTGCTGTCATCAGAACGACGAACATCACGTGGTTCACCAAACAGGTGCTGGCTTTCACGCATGTCTTTATCTGGTGCAGGCTCGCTTTTCAGTTTTGGCGTGCCGGTGCCCCAAGGCACTGTGGTAATTGGAGATAAGAAGTTTTTCTCAGTTCCGTTGCGGAATTTGATACGCCAGGCAATTGTACCTTTTTCTTCTTCACGTTGAACGCGAACAGAATGGCCAAGTGGCGCAAAGTCAGCATAACCGCGAACGTCAATAGCGTTATGCGGGCAGGCTTTTACGCAAGAATAACATTCCCAGCACATATTTGGCTCGATGTTGTAAGCACGACGGTATGTTTTGTCGATGTGCATGATGTCTGATGGACAAATATCCACACAGTGACCACAACCATCGCAACGTGTCATATAGACAAATGTAGGCATTTTGGTTTCCTTTGGTTCGAATAAAGTGTTCGAAAAGAAATTTCGATAAACAAGAATGAAAGAACTGATTTAATCAGTAGTGATTAGGTTGCTCGCGCTTGATGCCAAGACCCATATTCTTAGGTGCGTCTTTCAACAGCTCCATTGAATGGCGGTCACGATCGGCAGGGTTGTCACGATCAGCATAAGCAGGCAGGTTTTCACGAGAGCCATCAGCTACAGTGATTTTCTTTTGGTAAGCCGCAGCAGGCTTAAAGAACATGTGAGCAAATTTAGACCACAAAACGCCACCAAACAAAACCGTGCTTGAGATAATGAACAACAACAAGAATGCAAAGGTTAATCCGCCTGCATCAATTGATTGTAGGAAAGACCAGATCAAAGCACTTGTTGCCGTGGCAAGAAGTGAAAGAATGAACAGGTCAGCTTTAACAACACGGAAAGGTGAGTTACCTTCTGAGGCCACATCAACACGAATGGCAAACCAGAACCAATATCCGCCAACACAAAGGCTTAATGCGCCAAGGTGCCAAAGAATTGGCCAGATAACCGGTGTTTCAACGCCAGCGCCTGTATAAGCAAAAACCATAACAGCACTTGAAAGCACAAACAAAATAAAGCCGTACATAGTCATAAGGTGAGACAAACGACGTTTTGGGTTGCTGAATTCAGATGATGTCAAAACTTCTGAAGTGACAGTTTGAACAGCAAGGCCAACTTTTTCACCGCTACTTACAGTACGAGTAGCAGACTTTTTGGCTTCTTCTGCATTTTTAAAGAAATATTGCGCACTTTTCTTGTGAATAGTGTCAATGATGGTGCCGCCAACAACGAAGATAAACATCGCAACGACATAAAGTTGCATAGCAGCAACTGGAATGCTCTCCGAAAGCGCGGTGAACGGGTTAACAGTAAACATTGAATTGGGACTCCTCAGTCGGCGTATTTCAGCACTTTTTTACAATATCAAACGAGATTAAAAAGACACATTGACGTATCATGATTTATGCATAAAGCGCAAGAAATTAGATGTCGCATTCGGTATAACTTAGGTATTATGGGTTTTCGCTGTTTTAGAAACCTCTACAAACCTTGATGTATGTCAAATCACCCGTTCAGAGCCATTAAATGACCCAAAATTCACACACCCCAACAATTGAAAGCCTAACCCGGCGTTTGCTGGCTTTTCGCGATGCCCGAGACTGGAAGCAATTCCACAACCTGAAAGACCTCATTTTGTCGCTGAACCTGGAGGCTTCAGAATTATTAGAACTCACTCAATGGAAATCAGGCGATGATTTTGAGGCACTGGTCAGCACCCCCGCCCTGCAAGCCAAACTGAAAGAAGAAACCGCCGATGTACTTTTATATCTGCTGCTTGTTTGCGAACGTGCAGGCATAGACATCTTATCCGCCGCCGACGAAAAAATAAATCGTAACGAAGAAAAGTACCCCGTTGAAAAAGCTAAGGGTACGGCCAAGAAGTATGAT
>JALWJW010000080.1 GCA_026996935.1 Hyphomicrobiales bacterium | reverse complement strand
ACACAGATTGGCGCTCCAAAATGGAACAGCCTTATGATTGTCATGTGATTGCCATGCAAAATATGTGCCTATATCTGCCTTTAGTGCATGTCTGCCAAATGAGGCTACCGATTGCGAGAGAAATACTTTAAGGTCAGCCCCCTAAGTCATCGCGTTTTATTTGGATAATTCTTGCCTACGGTTGGCCATAAAGCTTTGCAGTGATTCCTCAATTGCAGAGTCAAGCTCAGGGGCGGTGTATTCAGCTAACTGGCGGCGCATGATGGCATTGGCCCGTGTGGCGGCATCTTGTTCGCCTTCAGCCAACCATTGCTCAAACGAGTTATTATCAGCCACAGGGGAGCGATAAAATGCGGTTTCGAAATTGGCCTGAGTGTGGGCAGTGCCAAGGTAATGGCGGCTTTCTTCAACGGGCAGGCTACCAATCTCAGCAATGGTGTCATAGGCCAAACCATTGTCAGACAAGTCTACCCCTTCAGCAAATTTCTGCATGATGCCAAGTTGGTCGCAATCGAGAATGAATTTTTCGTATGAAGACACCAAACCGCCTTCAAGCCAGCCAGCCGAATGCAGGGCGAAATTAACACCACCCATCAGCGTTGGCATGATGGTGTTGGAACTTTCATAGGCTGCCTGTGCATCAGGCAGTTTTGATCCGCACAAAGACCCACCAGAGCGATAGGGCAAACCTAAGCGGCGAGCCAATTGACCTGCCCCATAAAGCACGTGGGCCGGTTCTGGTGTGCCAAATGTCGGCGCACCTGATTGCATCGACATGGAACTGGCAAAGGTGCCAAACACCACGGGTGTACCCGGTTTGCAAATTTGTGAGAAACCAGCGCCCGCCAACACTTCGGCTAAAATTTGGGTTAAGGTACCAGCAACCGAAACAGGCGACATCGCACCTGCCAGAATGAACGGAGAAACCACACAGGCCTGACCATTGCGGGCATAAGTTTTTAACGCGCCGAGCATTGTGTCATCATAAATCATCGGCGAATTGGCGTTGATCAAACTAATCAGCACACAGTTTTCATCGACAAATTGATCTCCAAACACCAATTTTGCCATCGCAATCGAATCAGCAGCGCGTTCTGGTGCAGTCACCGACCCCATAAACGGTTTATCGCTATAGCGGATATGGCTGTAAATCATATCGAGATGGCGCGATGGGACGGGCACATCAACAGGTTCACAAATTGTGCCACCCGAATGGTGCATCGATGGGGCGAGATAGGCCAGTTTTACAAAGTTTTGAAAATCTTCAAGCGTTGCATAGCGCCGTCCCCCTTCAAGGTCGCGCACAAAGGGCGGGCCATATACGGGGGCAAAAATAGTATTATCACCACCCACTTCAACCGAGCGCGCTGGGTTGCGGGCATGTTGGGTGAATTGTCTTGGCGCGGTTTTTAAGAGTTGACGCAACAGACCTTTGGGAAAACGAACCCGTTCGCCAGTTACTTCAGCGCCGGCCTGTTTCCACATCTCCAAGGCCTCTGCATCGCCGCGAAAATCAATCCCCACCTCTTCCAGCAAGCGATCTGCATTGGCTTCGATTTGTTCTAACCCGGCCTCGCTTAACACTTCATACAAAGGAATTTGGCGTTTGATATAGGTGAGTTGGGTAACCTGACCGCCAGAACGCAGCGCACGGCGCGCGCCAGCACCGCCACCGCCACGCCGTGACTTTCTTTGTGACTTTTGCTGTATTTGGCGCTGATCTCGTCCAGATTCTTGCGACATAACCATGATCCTTACATGCTCGAACTATTCCCATTTGAGCATTGTTAAATTGCCGAGCACTAAAAGAAACGTCTCTTTCGTGATTTTTACGACAGATTTATTCAGAATTACATTGACACAAAAATTCCATATAACTATATAAAGATATCTTTATATCTTAAAAATGGTGTTTCAATACAATGACCTCCCTTTCGCAAAATGCGTTCAATGTTTCAAAGAACCCTGGTGGATTTACCGTTTCATTTGAAGTGTTTCCGCCAATGAGTGATGTTGGTCAGGCCAACCTGTTAAATGTGGCCCATGAGCTGGAGCGGTTCGAGCCGTCTTTCTTTTCTGTGACTTATGGGGCGGGCGGTGGCACGCAAAAACGCACGTTAGATACGCTTGAAAAAATCACCGAGCAGACAAATCACAATCTGGCCGGACATCTTACCTGTGTTGGTTCAACCAAAGAACAGACCAATGCGGTGGCGCAAAAATATAAAGACATGGGTGTTAAGCACATCGTTGCACTGCGCGGCGACAAGCAGAAAGACCAGGATAAATATACCCCCCATCCTGGTGGTTACTCTAACGCCACTGAACTGGTTGCAGGTCTAAAAGAAATGGGCGGATTTGATATTTCTGTTGCTGCCTATCCTGAAAAACATCCCGATTCTGCCAACCGGCAGGCAGACCTCGACAATCTAAAAGCCAAGATTGATGCAGGAGCAGATCGTGCCATTACTCAGTTCTTTTTTGACAATCAAGTTTATTATGATTTTCTTGAGGCCACGGCAGCGCACGGTATCACCGCACCTATTGTTCCGGGTATTTTGCTCATCCATGATTTCAACAACGTCCAACGCTTTGCCAAAATGTGCAATACAGATGTACCAGACTGGTTAAAGGCAAGGTTTGAAGGTTTGGAAGACAATTTGCCTGCCCAGCAACTGGTCGCAGTCAGTACGGCGGTTGAACAGGTTTTAGAATTGGCCAGCCATGGCATCAGGCATTTTCATTTTTATACGATGAACAAGTCAGAGCTTGCTATTGCGGTGTGTCGAAGTTTAGGCCTCAACATGCCACAAGCGCGACAAACATTGCACACCTCATCAGTCGCTTAAATGGCGTTTAATGTCGTTGCAGACAATTCAATTCATCAATAATTTTGACACAGTTCCAATCAGGAGGAACACTGTAATGGCTCAGCTTATCATCACCTATTGGCGTGACATTCCCTCGCAAGTCAGCATTGGCAAGGGCCGCAAAGCGGTTAAAGCGATGTTGTCTGATCGGTTTCAAGAGGCTATTGATATGGCGGCGATGCGATCTGGCGCGGCAGAAACTGATGACTACATTGCAGCATGGCGAAAGGGAAACCCGCAAGATATTGACGGTAATCCTCAAGACATTATCGCCAACACTGCCAAAGCCCTGGAAGAAGAATATACTCAGGAAAAACTGAAACAACTTATCGACAATGGCGGCAATGCTGCTTAACTGCCTTTTGAACTTTTGGAAAATGACCTATGACTGAAACACTCGTTGCCTCACAAACTAAAGAAACCGTTCTTGGCTTTGATCGCCCGTTCACCATTATTGGCGAACGCATCAACCCAACGGGCCGTAAAAAACTTGCCGCTGAAATGATTGAAGGCAACTTTGACACTGTTATTGCCGATGCTTTGGCTCAAGCGGCCGCCGGGGCGATGATCCTTGATGTTAATGCCGGTGTGACCGCAGTAAACCCGAACGAGACCGAACCGCCTTTAATGCGTAAAACCATTGAGATCGTGCAAGAAACAGTGGATTTGCCGTTGTGTATTGATTCATCCGTCCCTTCAGCACTTGAAGCTGGCCTTGAAGTTGCTAAAGGTCGCCCTTTGGTTAATTCGGTAACGGGTGAAGTTGAACACCTTGAACGAGTGTTGCCATTGATTAAGAAATACAATGTGCCTGTTGTTGCTATCTCAAATGATGAAACGGGCATTTCAGAAGATCCTGATGAGCGTTTTGAAGTGGCAAAGAAAATTGTTGAACACGCCGCAGACTATGGCATCAAGCCTTGTGACATTGTTGTTGACCCTTTGGTGATGCCGATTGGTGCAATGGGTACGGCTGGCCAGCAGGTTTTTGCGCTGGTTCGTCGCCTCAAAAACGAGCTTAAAGTCAACACTACATGTGGGGCTTCAAATATTTCATTTGGTATGCCAAACCGCCGCGTTTTAACAGGCCACTTTTTGGCCATGGCGGCATCGCATGGTATGACTTCAGCCATTATGAACCCATTGCATGATGAAGATATGCATGCCATTTTTGCCGCTAATGTGCTTAATGGTACTGATAAAGATTGTCGGGCCTGGACGGCAAAATTCCGCCCACCGGCAGCAGAAGGTGAAGCTGGCGGTCGACGCGGTGGACGGCGCAGACGGCGCGGCTGATAAAGCAGAAAGACTTCAATGGCTAACAAAATAGCTAATAGCGAAAATTTCGACTCCAATGACAAAGCGCTTGTTGTTTTTACCCCATCGGGAAAACGTGGGCGCTTTAACCTTGGCACGCCTGTGCTTGATGCGGCGCGCTCATTAGGGGTTGATATTGATTCAGTTTGTGGCGGGCGGGCCATTTGCGGTCGTTGTCAGATTGTGCCCGGCTCTGGTGAATTTGCCAAACATGGTATTTCAACCAACAAAAATGCCTTGAGTGAATTTTCCGAAGTTGAAAAACGCTATGAGACCAAACGCGGATTAAAAGACGGGTATCGCCTTTCGTGCCAAACTAAAATTCTTGGTGATGCGGTTATTGATGTGCCAGAAAGTTCCCAAGTGCACAAACAGGTGGTGCGCAAACGAGCCGAAGCACGCGATATTGATATTAACCCACTGTCAAAACTTTATTACATTGAAGTTGATGAACCAGACATGCACGATCCGTCCTCTGATTTGGAACGGGTATTTTTAGCGCTTGAGCAACAATGGGACTTAAGCGGTGTAGAAATTGACTTCCCCTTATTGGCGCAATTACAAAAAACACTGCGAGACGGAAAGTGGAAAATCACCGTTGCGGTTCATAGCGATGGTAAAAACAATGATGCCAACAAAGAAATCATCGCCCTATGGCCGGGGTTTCATGATGCTGCTTACGGGCTTGCTATTGATGTCGGTTCAACCACGATTGCGGCCCACCTTTGCAATCTGGCAACAGGTGAGGTTGTTGCATCGAACGGTTTAATGAACCCGCAAATTCGTTTTGGTGAAGATCTGATGAGCCGGGTTTCTTATGTGATGATGAACCCGGGTGGCGATATTGAAATGACCGCCGAAGTGCGATCGGCCATTAGTGAACTTGGCCGTCAAACCAGTGATGAAGCTGGCATTTGTATTGATGACATCTTAGAGGTGACTTTGGTTGGCAACCCTGTAATGCATCATTTGCTTCTTGGTATTGATCCGATTGAGCTGGGCGGTGCACCATTTGCCTTGACCACCGGATTGCCCGTTAAAATCCCAGCTATTAAACTTGGGTTAGACTTGAACCCGAGTACGCAGGTTTATGTTTTGCCGTGTATTGCCGGCCATGTGGGCGCAGACACCGCCGCCGTGATCTTGTCTGAAGAGCCGTATAAATCTGATGATATGATGTTACTGGTTGATGTTGGTACCAATGCGGAAATCGTTCTTGGCAACAAAGATCGCCTCGTGGCTTGTTCATCGCCTACAGGTCCTGCCTTTGAAGGAGCGCAAATTTCGTGCGGCCAGCGCGCGGCACCGGGCGCGATTGAACGCATTCGCATTGACCGTGAAACGCTTGAACCTGTGTTTAGAGTGATCGGCAGTGAACTTTGGAGCAACGAAGATGGCTTTGATGAAGCCATTGCCTCAACAGGTATAACTGGCATTTGCGGGTCTGGTATTATTGAAATCATTGCCGAAATGTTTTTATCGGGAATTATTGATATTGACGGTTTGATCGATGGTTCTCTAGCCTTGAAAACAGATCGTATCATTACCAATGATCGCACATTTTCCTATGTCATTCATCAAGGTGAGCAAACCCTGGCCATTACGCAAAATGATGTGCGCGCTATTCAATTGGCCAAAGCAGCTTTATATGCTGGCATTAAATTGTTGATGGAAAAACTCGAGATTACTCAAATTGACACCATCCGATTGGCTGGCGCGTTTGGTAGTCATATTGATGTGAAATATGCCATGGCGCTTGGGCTTATTCCTGATTGTAACCTTGCTCATGTTCATTCTGCCGGTAATGCAGCAGGGACAGGCGCGCGGATTGCTTTATTAAACAAGCACGCGCGCGAGACCATTGAAACAGTGGTTCGCAAAGTTGAAAAAATTGAAACGGCGGTCGAGCCTAAGTTTCAAGAGCACTTTGTTAATGCCATGGCTTTTCCTCATAAGGTGGACGAATTTCCAAACTTAAGTGCTGAAATCGTGCTGCCTGCCCCAAAACCTGCAGCACCTCAATCATCAACGGGCCGGCGTCGCAGACGGCGTAAATAGGCTTAACAAAACCCTAATACATAGCGCAAAAACTCCTGATAAGTTCAATCTAGTTTGAAAACAGTTTCTTTAAACATATCCGTTAAAGTGGGTAGATCGAAAGATTGACAGAATTTTAATGACTACGTTTTCGTTTGGGAGAGAGAAATGCAAAACGGTTTTGGATTGACAAAAGCACTTGCTCGGCGTTTCGCGGCGTTTGCTAAGGATCGTGGCGGCCAAGTGGCCATTTCACTTACGCTTGCGGCGACACCTTTGATCGGGGCTGTTGGTATGGGCCTTGATTATGCGCGAAAAATTGAAGCGCAAACAATAACGCAATCTGCTCTTGATGGTGCCGCCCTTGCTGCAACTTCAGCTCTTAATGCAGGCGCTAACAAAGCTGCTTATGAAAAAGCTGCACAAGACTTTTTTGATCACAATAAATCAAAAGACCTTATCGGAAATCCGCAAGTCAAAGTTAAAGTAGACTATGCAACCGGCACTATGTCTGTTTCAATCAATGCGGAGGTTCGAACGACAATTATGAAG
>JALWJW010000079.1 GCA_026996935.1 Hyphomicrobiales bacterium | reverse complement strand
TGCATAAGATATCTTTCTGATCGGGCAGTTTGTCACCTGCACTTGATGGCAATGTTAAGATAGTGTCGGTTTAATATGGTAATTGCTTAGAGGGATAAAAGATATGGCTGCAACACCACCAATTTGTAATTTTGGTTGGAAACCACCTGCATTTTCATTGCCATCCACTGATGGTAAACTTATTACATTTGATGACATAAGGGGCGAGAATGGCACTATGGTTGCGTTTATCTGCAATCATTGCCCTTATGTGCTTTCAATTATCGATCGCTTGGTCGCAACCGCTAATGATTTGAGCGCGCAGGGCATTGGCTTTGTAGCTATATGTTCAAATGATGCAAACGCTTACCCCGAAGATTCATTTGAAAACATGATTCCGTTCGCAAAGGACAATAATTTTACCTTTCCCTATTTGCATGATGAAAGCCAAGAGGTCGCCAAGGCTTGGGATGCGATTTGTACGCCTGACTTTTTCGGTTTTAATGCTGATGATGAACTGCAATATCGTGGCCGTTTGGATGCTTCTCGCAAGGAACCGGTTGCAGGTGCAAAGCGCGATTTATATGAAGCGATGGTTCAGGTGGCCAAAACTGGTAAAGGCCCACAAGAGCAGATTTCTTCTATGGGCTGCTCGATTAAATGGAAGGTGTGATTTTTAATCAAGGCTATTTAAAATTTTAGCTATTAAAAACATCTAATATTAGAATGTGATGTGTAAAACAAAAATTGGAGAGAAACTAATTTGAGATGTTTACATGTCTATTGGGCACAAAGTAAAACGATTTTGGAATTCTAAAAACGGCAATGTTGCATTGTCATTTGGTATTACCTTACCGGTTGCTGTTGGCTTGATTGGCGGTGGTTTGGATTATGTTGAAGCATCTAAAAACCAGTCCAAATTGCAATCAATTGCCGATAGTGCCGCAATTGCTGGTGCTCGTGAAGTATCTCTGGCCAATACAAACAACGGCCAGATTGCCGAAGTGGCGCGTATTTCAGCCATTAATACATCAAAATTAAGCGGCAACAAACTTGGCGTTGGTGATCTCAAGGTAACTGTTAGTGATGATCGGTCTTCCGTTCGGGTTTCTTTATCTGTTGATTCTAAGTCCAGTTTCAGCAGTCTGTTCTCCACTGGCATTCAAGAAATAAATGTAGTAGCAACGGCCAATATTATCGGTTCGGGTAATATTTGTGTAATGAGCTTAAACATGTCTAATTGGGGCGGTGTGTTTTTGTCCGAAGGCGCACAGCTAAAAGGCAAAGATTGTGGAGTTTTCACACGCTCAAAACGCAAAGCTTCGTTAGTCGTTCGTGCGAAAGCAAAATTAGAAGCAGGCTTTGTCTGTAGCAGTGGCGGTGTAAGAAAACCTGTCAGTGCAACAATTTATCCCTCAGCTATTGTTGATTGTCCTTCCCCCCCAAATCCATTGGCAGATCGCCCAAAACCCACCGTCGGGGCATGTGACTATACTAATTTAGCCTTGAGAGGTTTTACCGGTGTTCTAAGTCCTGGTGTTTACTGTGGCGGGTTAATTATACAACGCCATTCTGCTCCTCGGTTTGAACCAGGTGTTTATATCATAAAAGATGGCCCTTTAATTGTGAGTAAAAGCAGCGCCTTGCATGCAGAAGGCGTTGGATTTTTCCTAACGGGCAAAAATGCAAGTTTTAGATTCTATAAAAGATCAATTATCAGCATAAAAGCACCTAAAACCGGTTTATTGGCAGGCATCCTTATATATCAGGACCCAGATATCCCTCTTGTGGAAGATGAGGCTTACGAGCCAACAAGAAACATCATTCGCAGTGGTAGTGCAGATGTGCTTGAAGGAACTATTTATTTGCCTCGCGGTCGTTTGTACATTTCTGGTGAAGGAACTGTTGCAGAAAATTCTGCTTATACGGCCATCATTGTTGACAAACTAAATTTATCAAAAGGCCCAACTCTGGTTCTAAACTCGGACTATAAATCAACAGAGGTTCCTGTACCTGAAGGTATTGCTGGTGGTAAGGTTGTTCTGGCTAATTAATTCTTATGGGTTAGGGCTTCCTGTCAAAGGATTTATGGCGTGTCTGGTAAAATAGAATTCATAATATCGGCATGAACGGCTTTGTTTCTTAAGGCCTGCCTCATACAAATTTGCATACTAAGTATTAAAACATCTTGCTCAAGACACCATGTTTTGAGAAATAGGGCTTGAAACAGCCATGTCGGGCGCGTTAAGCCTGTGTGATGACAAATCCTCTTTATGATGCCTTAATTGGTGACAAATCACAATCAGACGCTCCTTTTTTAGAGACCTCAAATGGTGAGCGGTTTTCTTACGTTCAATTTGCCGCCCGTGCCGGCCAGGCCGCTCATGCTTTGCAACAACTTGGTGTGCGCCATGGCGATCGCGTTATGGTTCAGGCAGAAAAAAGTGCCGATGTTGTTGCGCTTTATCTGGGCACGATCCGTTGTGGTGGTGTGTTTGTGCCACTCAATACGACTTACACAGCAAATGAAGTATCGTATTTTCTAAACGATGCACAACCGGTGGTCATCATCGCCAAACCGGAAAATTACGATGCACTGGAAACTGTGGCAAAGGAAGCTGGAGCAAAATTATTAACGCTTAGTGATGACGGAAAAGGCACCTGGTTTGATTTTTGTGGCAATACCTGCTCGGCCGTTTTTGCCAGTAAATGCAGTTCAAGCGATCTGGCCGCAATACTTTATACTTCTGGCACCACGGGGCTATCGAAAGGGGCGATGCTGACCCATGAAAACCTGCTATCTAATGCAAAATCTTTAATGCAGGCCTGGCAGTTTACCCCCCAGGATGTGTTGTTGCACACACTGCCGATCTATCACAGTCATGGTCTTTTCGTTGCGATAAATACGACAATGTGCGCTGGCGCTTCAATGATATTCAATCATAAGTTTGAAGCGGCTAATGTGATTGAACAACTTCGCCAAGCAACCGTTTTAATGGGGGTGCCAACCCATTATGTGCGCTTGTTGAAACAACCGGAATTATCAAACCAGACGACATCAAATATGCGGTTGTTTACCTCTGGTTCGGCACCTTTACTGGCCCAGACGCACGATGATTTTACCGCCGTAACAGGGCATAAAATATTAGAACGCTATGGCCTGACCGAAACCAATATGAATACCTCAAACCCTTATATTGGTGAACGCCGCGCCGGCACTGTTGGTATGGCTTTACCCAATATTCAAGTTGAAGTCAGAAACCCGGAAACTGGCGAAAAACTGCCGGTTGGAGAAACGGGATCTATTGAAGTGTCAGGCCCTAATGTGTTTGCGGGATATTGGCGAAATATGGAAAAAACCTATGCTGAATTCAGATCCGATGGTTTTTTTATTACGGGTGATCTAGGTTTTTTTGATGAGGATGGATATCTCACCATTATTGGTCGCTCAAAAGACCTTGTAATATCAGGTGGATTGAATGTGTACCCAAAAGAAGTTGAAAGCGAAATAGATAGTATCGCCGGCATTTTAGAATCTGCCGTGATTGGTATCCCCCACGAAGATTTTGGTGAGGCGGTTACAGCAATTGTTGTGAAAAAGGGCGACAATATTGTAACCAGACAAATGATAATCGATACTTTGTCTAACCGGCTTGCAAAGTTCAAACAACCAAAAGAAATTCTGTTTATTGATGAGCTGCCGCGCAATGCCATGGGCAAAGTGCAAAAAAATATTCTACGCGATCAATATCGCAATGTGTATGGAAAAAACTGACCTGTTTGCGACAAGCTTTCCCCAGTGTGTCACAAAATTTTCATCAAGCTATTGTTAAGACCTCAAATATCGGCAATATTAACACATGAGCAATATCTGAAATTATTGCCGATAAAAAAATTGGGAGAAAAATATGCTTAAACTATTAGCTGGCGTTGCAGCCAGTGCCATTATGGCTTTGTCGCTTACCTTTACATCGGCCCCTGCAAGTGCTGAAGAGCAATGCCATCGTGGCACTTTGGACAAAGCCTATTGTGATCGTAACTTTGATCAGGTGGCAGACTTACCTCTTGATCAATCAAAATGGGCAAACCCGTCAACTTTGATTTTCACATACACACCAGTAGAAGACCCTGCTGTATATGCCAGTATCTGGGATGGTTTTATTAAGCACATGGAAAAAGTGACAGGTAAGAAAGTTGTTTTCTTCCCCGTTCAATCAAATGCGGCTCAACTGGAAGCAATGCGTTCTGGTCGTTTGCATGTTGCTGGCTTTAATACCGGCTCAAATCCAATTGCAGTGAGCTGTGCTGGCTTTGTGCCATTCGGTATGATGGCAAAAAATGACGGTTCATTTGGTTATGAAATGGAAATCATTGTTCCGGCTGACAGCCCAATCAAAAGCGTTGCTGATTTAAAAGGTCGTACTCTTACCTTTACCTCACCAACGTCAAACTCAGGCTTTAAAGCCCCATCTGCAATTTTGAAAGGCGAGTTTGGCTTGATCAAAGACAAAGACTTTAAAGCGGTCTTTTCTGGTAAGCATGACAACTCAATCCTTGGCGTTTACAATGGCGACTATGAAGCTGCATCAATTGCCAACTCTGTCTGGCAGCGCATGGTACGTCGTGGTGTGATTAAACCAGGTAAAATCCGTTCTATCTATAAATCACAAACATTCCCAACCACAGGTTACGGTCTTGCTTATAACCTTGATCCAACATTGGCCGCTAAAATCAAGCAGGCATTTTGGACATACAAATGGGACGACAACTTTAAGAAAGAGTTTAAAAAAGCTGATCGTTTCATCGGTATCACCCACAAATTTGACTGGGCTGTTATTCGCGGAATCGATAAAGCAAATGGCGTAAGCTACGATTGTAAATAACCTAATCTGCAAACAAAAAACCGGATCTGATATCGCGTCAGATCTGGTATTTTTTTAATTATAATAAAATAATAGTGGGGACGGGGAACGCTTATGTTGCGCCTTGAAAACGTATCTAAACGCTATAAAACTGGTGATTTGGCTCTAAAAAATGTGAGTATTGAAATTCCTGATGGTCAAATGATTGCGCTCATCGGTCCATCTGGCGCAGGGAAGTCAACCCTTATCCGCTGTGTGAACCGCCTGATTGATGCCACTGAAGGTAAAATTCAACTGGGCGATACAGAAATTACAACCCTTTCTTCAAAGGGCTTGCGTAAAGCCCGCCGCCGCATGGGGATGATCTTTCAGGAATATGCGCTGGTTGACCGTTTGACCGTAATGGAAAATGTGCTGTCAGGCCGCCTGGGTTATGTCAATTTTTGGCAAAGCCTTTTCCGTAAGTTCCCCAAAAAAGATGTTCAGGAAGCTTTTCGGTTGCTTGATCGTGTCGGTTTGATGCACATGGCAGATAAACGCGCAGATGAACTTTCAGGCGGCCAAAAACAACGTGTTGGTATTTGCCGGGCGTTGATTCAAGACCCTGAAATTTTGTTGGTTGATGAACCCACCGCAAGTTTGGACCCTAAAACCTCCCGTCAGATTATGCGTTTGATCAATGAGCTCTGCAAAGAGCGTGGCCTTGCCGCGATCATCAATATTCACGATGTGGCACTGGCGCAAATGTATTCTCAACGTGTGGTGGGTTTAAAGCTTGGAGAAATTGTTTTTGATGGCCCCCCAGATGGCTTGACACCAGAAGTTCTGACTGAAATTTATGGCGAAGAAGACTGGGAAGCCACCATTGAAGAAGTAGAGGACGATGAGGATGGAAATGGGGAAGTGGCATGAATAGCTCAGCATCAACTTACCCTGATTCCTGGAAAAAGCCGGCGTTTATCGTCAATCCGGTTTTACGATACTCAATTTATATTGGCTCGGTCCTTTATCTGGTAACAGCGCTTTATTCAATGGAGATTAACTGGACACGTGTTGCAGAGGGTATGCCTCGTGGCCTTGATTTGTTATCGAAATTTTTTCCGCCCAATATCCAGGATAGTCGTGGTGTAATTGTCGACGGGATTCTTGAAAGTATCTGGATGGCGATTATTTCAACAATTGGTGGCATACTGCTTTCAGTTCCTATCGGGCTTGGTGCCGCGCGTAATCTCGCCCCCAAATGGGTTTATCTGTTTTGCCGCAGTATTATTGCGGTATCGCGTACCTTCCCGGAAGTAATTTTAGCCATTTTTGCTGTGAAATTTTTCGGATTTGGACCGTTTGCAGGCTTTGTGGCTTTGTCTATCGGCACTATCGGGTTTTTTGCCAAACTTTTGGCAGAGGACATTGAAAACATGAATAAAGCGCAAGCTGAAGCTGTTCGCTCCACTGGCCCAAGTTGGTTGCAATGGGTAAATTACTCAGTTCAGCCTCAGGTTATGCCCCGTATGATCGGCCTGTCAATGTACCGACTGGACATCAACTTCCGTGAAAGTGCTGTTGTTGGTATTGTTGGCGCTGGTGGTATTGGCGCGCACCTTTTAACCTCTGTTTCGCGTTATGAGTACGACACCACAGCCACAATCCTCATCTCTATTATTGCGATTGTTATCGCGCTCGAATATTCTTCAGGTTACCTCAGAAAGTGGGTGCAGTAATGCCTATAATTGAAACAAAAACTGGACCTATCTGGAAGCGCCGCAGTTCGTTAAAGCAATGGATAATATGGATTTCCTGGTTGATTGGGGTTTGTATTGCCGCATATGCTTGGAAGCTCATTTCTGATAAAACCATATGGTTTTTTGTAGCCGATGCTCCACGTCAAATAGCAGATATCGGCTCGCGAATGTTTCCACCGGACTTTAGCTATATGGCTCACTTGTGGCGGCCTGTTT
>JALWJW010000078.1 GCA_026996935.1 Hyphomicrobiales bacterium | reverse complement strand
CCCCTTGGTCCTTGCCGGTGACAAGCCCGCCATTTGCATTACAGAACCTGGCTCTGGTTCAGCGGCCACGCAAATGACCACCACCGCCGTTAAAAAAGGCGACAAATACATTCTCAACGGCACCAAACATTGGATCACTGGTGGCGGGGTTTCAAAAACCCATCTGATCTTTGCGCAGGTTGAAGAAAACGGTGAGCGTAAAGGAATCGGCGGATTTATCGCTGTGCGTGATGAAAATGACGGTTTAATCATCGGTTCACGCGAACCTGCAATGGGTCTGCGCGCCATCCCTGAAACAGAAATCATCTTCAACGATTTGGAAATTGACGAAGATATGGCTCTTATTCCACCCGAAGGATTAAAACGTGGATTTGCAGGTTTAATGAGTGCTTATAATGGCCAACGCGTTGGCGCTGGCACTGTTGCTCTGGGCATTGCCCAAGGGGCCTATGACCAGGCCGCAACCTATGTAAAAACCCGCCAGCAATTTGACCGACCCATTGCCGAGTTTCAAGGGTTGCAATGGATACTGGCCGATATGAATGTTGCCATCGAGGCCGCCCGTCTCATGTTATGGCGCGCCGCTGCCAGCGCCCAAACCACCGATACGGGGTTCCCCGATCCACTCATGGCGGCACAAGCAAAACTTATAGCATCTGAAAATGCTGTCATGGTGACCAATCAGGCACTGCAACTGCACGGCGCAGCAGGGTATTCACGAAACCTGCCTTTAGAGCGCATGGTTCGCGATGCCCGCATGTTCACCATTGGCGGCGGCACAGCTCAAATGTTGCGCAACCTCATTGCCGGAAAAATTCTCGATATGAAACTACCCCAAACCCGTAATGGATTTTCTCGTCTTGCCGAAAAAGGACTTATCTAATGCCAACAGCTTCTGACATTATTGCTCAACGCTTATATGATGCAGGTTGCCGCCATGCTTTTGGAATTCCGGGTGGTGAGGTAATGGTCCTCATGGATGCCCTTGAGCACGCCGGTATCAAAATGCATTTGGTTAAGCACGAAAATTGCGCTGGCTTTATGGGCGAAGGCGTATTTCACTTTGATGGCGCGCCCGCCATTTTAATTGCCACCATTGGCCCGGGCATTGCCAACGCCATTAATGTGATCGCCAACGCACTGCAAGATCGCGTACCGATGATTGCGCTGACAGGCTGTGTGCCTGCCATTCAACAACAAACCTACACCCATCAGGTTTTTGACCACATCAAACTGGCGCAAGAAGTAACAAAAGCTGCTTTTCGAGTCGAAACTTCAAATGCTGCAGTCATTGCGGATAAGGCCGTGGCCATTGCTATGCAAGCAAGACCAGGGCCTGTCTTGCTTGATGTACCTATTGATGTTCAGCAAAACAAGGCAAATCCCAATTGGCCGCGCCGCGCACCCTTAAGCCGCGTTGGCCCTGCCGCCAGCCCGCAATTAGACAAAGCCCGCACATGGCTCAAACAATCACAAAAACCCCTCATCATTGCAGGCGTTGATGCTTTAAACCAAATAGATGGCGCACAGGCCGTTGCTCAATTTTGCAAAACCCATAACATCCCCCTTATCACCACATACAAAGCCAAAGGAATTTTGCCTGAAACCGATCCGCTGTGTTTAGGCGGGGCAGGTCTTGCACCATCGGCCGATAAAGAATTACTCCCGCTTATTAAACAAAGCGATTATATTATTTTAGCTGGTTACGACCCGATTGAAATGCGCATCGGATGGCAAAACATTTGGGATGAAGATGCCAGAGTGATTGAGCTTTCTGCTATTTCCAACACCCATTACATGCATCAGGCTGCCATTAATTTTGTCGGCGATATTGCCGCTGGCTTAGAAGCTATCGAAAAAAACAACCAGCCATCCCAGAACTGGCCAGACGGTGAACCAACCATCGCGAAATCAAATTTACGAGCACACTTGAAACTGGATGAAAAATGGGGACCAGCCGCCGTCATTGATGAGTGTCGCAAAGCTTTGCCTGACAACACCATCATCACGGTAGATTCAGGTGCGCACCGTATTTTGCTTTCGCAAATCTGGCAATGCACCGAACCGCGCGGTTTACTGCAATCATCGGCCCTTTGCACCATGGGGTGCGCGGTCCCGCTTGCCACAGGCCGAAAAATTGCAGAACCAGAACGCCCCGTTGCCGCTTTCCTTGGCGATGCCGGGTTAGAAATGTTTTTAGGAGAATTGGCTACAATCCGCGATCATAAATTAGGCATCCCCATCATTGTTTTTGTTGATGAAAGCCTTGGCCTCATCGAGATTAAACAACGCAGTTCTCAAATGGCCAATCTTGCTGTTGATTTTAGCGGCACAGATTTTCCCGCCGTTGCCAAAGCCCTTGGTGGTTATGGCGCCTGGTGCGACACACGCGAGGAAATCAACAATGAAATCACCGCCGCTCTTAGCCGTGACAGCTTCACCCTCATTGCTGCCCGCATTGGGCGCAAAGCCTATGATGGCCGATTATAACCATCCATCTGACGCACATAAAAACCCATCAAAACCGCTTAATTGATTTTGATGGGTTTATCATAAGTGCTTATTTCAATTCGGTCATACACAATGCATTCAACGGCACTTTAAGGTAGCTCATGCCATTGTCTTCAGGTTCTGGCAATTTACCAGCCTGCATATTCACCTGTACCGAAGGGATGATCAATTTAGGCACAGACAAGGTTTTATCACGCTCGGACCGCATTTTCACAAACTCATCCTGGCTAATGCCTTCTTTGACGTGAATATTATTTGCCCGCTCTTCAGCCACTGTGGTTTCCCACTTAATCTCACGCCCGTTCGGGGCATAGTCATGACACATGAACAAGCGCATATCATCTGGCAGGCTCAACACTTTTTTGATTGAGTTGTATAATGTCTTGGCATCACCACCGGGAAAATCTGCACGCGCGGTGCCGCCATCAGGCATAAACAATGTATCACCGACAACTGCCGCATCACCGATCACATGCACCATACAGGCAGGCGTGTGCCCCGGTGTGTGCATGACAAAAGCATCCAGATTGCCGATTTTATACGTGTCACCATCTTTGAACAATTTATCAAATTGGCTGCCATCGCGCTCAAATTCAGTGCCAGCATTAAACACTTTGCCGAAAATGTTCTGCACCTCAATAATGTGTTCACCAATGGCAATTTTTCCGCCAAGTTTTTCCTGAATATAAGGGGCTGCCGACAAATGATCGGCATGAGCATGGGTTTCGATCAACCACTCAGGTTTTAATTCATTTTTTTCTATAAAGTCGATGATCTTATCAGCCGCTTCATATCCAATACACCCGGCACTAAAATCAAAATCAAGCACCGCATCATAAATGGCGCAGGCTTTAGTATCATTGTCATAAACAACGTAACTAATGGTATTGGTTGGCGCATCAAAAAACGCCTCAATCGGGGTTTTTTGAGCCATATTAATAGGCAAAGAATCTAAGGACATGTCTGTCTCCATACAAAATACGTATATTAGTTTTTTCTCATATACGTATTTGTCACGCACATTTCAAGGCTTTGTGAAAACTTACCCCCTAACAATGAAAGCTTTATGGTAGAGTGACCCAAAAGTTAGGACAAAATGAGACAAGACGCGCCCGCCTTTCACCGCAACAAACAGCCCATGCTCAATGTGCTGCAATCGATTTTACCGACAAAACCCTTAAACGTCATTGAGATCGCTTCGGGGACTGGCCAACACGGCCCGTTCTTTACATCACACATCAAAAACCTGACATGGTGGCCAACTGATATTTCAAGCGATGCAATTGCCTCAATAAATGCTTGGCGCGAGCATTTGCAAGAACTTTCTATTCAACCTGCCCAATTTCTAGATGTCACAGACCAACAATGGATGACGGGCCAACCCATAAAAGGATTGCCCAATCAGGTTGATGCGATTTTATCCATGAACATGATCCACATTGCCCCCTATGCCGCCACAAAAGGCCTGTTGGCAGGCGCTGGCAACAGATTAGCAACCAATGGACTACTTATTCTTTACGGACCGTTCAAACAACACGACGTTGCCTTTGCCCCCAGCAATCAATCATTCGACAAAAACTTAAAATATCGTAACCCGCAATGGGGCATTCGCCAATTGGAAGACATTCAACAATTGGCTTTAACGCATAATCTCATTCTCAAACAGATTTTTAGCCTGCCTGCCAATAATCTTGCCGTTGTGTTAAAAAAACAGCCTAATCGCCTTCAAACTCAACCAAGGTGTGAAGCTTAACACCTTTAGCCCGCAATTTTTCTGAACCACCTAAATCTGGCAAGTCCACCACAAAAGCAGCCGCGACAATATCAGCGCCAGATTCCTGCAATAATTCTGCAGCAGCAATTGCCGTACCGCCCGTTGCGATCAGATCATCAATCAAAAGAATTTTATCACCCTGTTTAATGGCATCAGAATGCATTTCAATGCGATCAACACCATATTCGAGTTGGTATTCTTTACCAATAGTTTTGCCCGGCAATTTGCCCTTTTTACGGATAGGCACAAAACCTTTTCCCAATTCGTGAGCAATAGCCCCGCCCAAAATAAATCCGCGCGCTTCAATGCCCACCACATAATCAATATCAACCCGCAAAAACGGCCACATCAATTCATCAACGCCAGCCCGAAACCCGTGCGGGTCTGAAAGCAATGTCGTAATATCACGAAACTGCACACCTTTTTTTGGGTAATCAGGAATAGTGCGAATATATCGTTTAATATCGAAACCGTTACGAAGGTCCATAATATTTCCTACCTAAATTTTTGCGTAAATAAATCAAAATCGTCTAACGACTTTTGTTTTTCTTTGTCTGTCATAAATGAGCCTAAAAACGAGTTTCGACCCAATTGTATAATCTCGTCCAAATTTAAATCAAGCGCGGTTTGCAAGGCTAAGTAATTCTCATTCATATAGCCGCCAAAATATGATGGATCATCTGAATTGATTGTTGGGCGCAACCCGGCTTTCAACATTTTTCGCAAAGGGTGATTGCTTAAATCCTCAACCACCTGCAAACGCTTGTTCGATAACGGGCAAACAGTCATCGCCATGCCGCTATCAGCAACTCGTCTGGTCAGAGCACCATCTTCAAGCAATCGATTGCCGTGATCGATCCGCTTAATCTGTAACAAATCAAGTGCTTCACTCACATAAGCAGGCGGGCCTTCTTCTCCAGCATGGGCAACCGCGACAAACCCGCTCTCACGCGCCTGTTTAAACACCCGCTCAAACTTGGATGGCGGATGGCCATTTTCTGATGAATCTAGACCTACGCCATGAATATAACTTTTACATTTACACGCCGATTCCAAGGTTTCAAACGCACTGTCCTCGGGCAAATGACGTAAAAAACACATTATGAGTTTTGAGCTGATGCCAAAATCACGTTTGGCTTTATCAAACGCATTGGTTAAACCCGTCATGACAGTATCAAACGACACACCGCGTTCGGTATGACCTTGCGGATCAAAAAACACTTCCACATGGCGCACATTTTGAGCATTCATTTTTTCAAGATAAGCATAAGCCAAATCAAAAAAATCATCACTGGTCAATAATACAGACATGCCCAGATAATACACATCGAGAAAGTCTTGCAGGCAGCTAAATTCATAGGCCTTGCGCACATCTTCCAGACTGGCATATGGCAATTTAACTTTATTACGCTTAGCCAGCGCCAACATCATTTCCGGCTCTAGCGTGCCTTCAATATGCAAATGAAGTTCTGCCTTGGGCATTTCTTCAATAAAGCGCTTGATGAAACTCATGGGAGAACTCTGTAAGTTTTAGAAATCAATTGGCAAAACGGAAATGCATCACATCACCATCTTGAACAACATATTCCTTGCCTTCAAGCCGCATTTTACCTGCTTCCTTACATCCTGTTTCACCATTAAATTCAATGAAATCATCATAAGCAATGGTTTCAGCCCGAATGAAGCCTTTTTCAAAATCAGTATGAATAACCCCCGCAGCTTTTGGCGCTTTTGTGCCTTGCGCAATAGTCCATGCCCGTGCTTCTTTCGGCCCGATTGTGAAATAAGTAATCAAATCCAGCAAGCCATAGCCAACCCGAATAAGCTGATCCAGACCAGCTTCACTCAAGCCAAGTGTTTCTAAAAACTCACCGCGCTCGGCCCGGTCAAGCTGAGCAACTTCTTCCTCAATGGCTGCTGAAATAATAACAACAGCAGCCCCTTCGCTATCCGCTTTTTCTTGAACTTTCTTGGAAAATTCATTTCCTGTTCCCGCGGCATCTTCTTCCACATTACACACATAAAGCACAGGTTTTGCCGTTAAAAGGTTCAACTCACGCCATGCCTTTTCTTCTTCTTTCTCAATTTCAGCCAGACTTGCAGGTTTGCCATCTTCTAAAAGTACTGTTGCTTTTCTCATTAAACCCGCTAAAAAGATGGCTTCTTTTTCACCTGATTTGGCTTTCTTTTCCATACCAACCAGACGTTTTTCCAGACTTTCAAGATCAGACAACATCAATTCTGTCTCAATGATTTCGGCATCACGTAGCGGATCAACACTGCCTTCAACATGGGTGATATCCCCATCTTCAAAACACCGAAGCACATGAACAATCGCATCAACTTCGCGAATATTGGCTAAAAACTGATTGCCAAGACCTTCCCCTTTAGAAGCACCGCGTACAAGGCCAGCAATATCAACAAACGCCAAACGCGTTGGAATAGTTTCCTTAGAGCTGGCAATATCTGCAAGCTTTGTTAAACGCGGATCAGGCACCGCCACATCACCAACATTTGGT
>JALWJW010000077.1 GCA_026996935.1 Hyphomicrobiales bacterium | reverse complement strand
CAAGGCATCAGCACAAATAATTTCAGCGTTCAACCCAACCCGTTCAAGGTTCTCACTCACCCGCTCTAAACGGTTCTCTGACACATCAAGCGCGGTGACATCATTGCCCATGCTCGCAAGCTGCATAGTTTTTCCGCCTGGCGCTGCACACAGGTCTAAAACCTTGCTGTTCGTACTCTCATCTAAACCTTTAGCCAAACCCTTAGCCAGTATCTTAGCAGGCAAACTGGCGGCAAAATCCTGCACCCACCAATCACCGGTTTCAAAGCCTTTTATATCTTCAACCCGACCAATTTTCTCAGGCATCCGCACACTGCCAAGAGGCAGCACATCACCCATCTCAAATGCAAAACCAGCCCATTTGGTGGTAATATCCAGCGAAGGTTCATTAAGATGAGCCCCGGCAATTTGATCGGCCACAGGTTTACCAAAATCCTTTGCCCAAATTTGCCATAACCATTTGGCTGCATTGGCTCTGCCCGTGCCATGTGGTCCTTCATCAGGCATGGCCAACACTTCATCTTTATCAGCCATCACTTTGCGCAACACAGCGTTCGACATGCCCGCAATATGATTGAACTTTTTATTTCGCCGCATTTGCCCCACGCCTAAATCAATCGCGGCGTGATCTGGCACATTCATAAATAAAATTTGCCCGGCCGAAGTATATAAAATACTTGCAGCCAAACCAAATTTATTGGGCAGCTTTCGCTTCATATGCTTATCAAGCAAGGATTTGATTTGCCCCAAACGGCGCAAAGTTATCGTCACAATCGCGCGCACCAGGCCACGCTCGCGCGGTCCTAGTTCATAATGAGCAATAACATTGGCTAAAGCTTCATCCAGATAAATCTGACGAAACAAAACCTGATACACCACTTCGCTGGCAGCAATACGAGTCTTTAAGCCCTCACGCGGTTGTTTAGGGCCATCTTTTGCCGCTGATTTTTTATTGTGAGATGGTTTATTCATTATGGATTGATTATCCCCATGGCCCCGATGGCTTCCTAGAGCGTGTTGAATTTTGTTTGCGAACAGACTTAGCAGACTTTGGCCCGCTTGGCGTCCAAACAGTTTTAGGCCGAATGTTCATTTCATCTGCCATTTTTTCAAGTGCCGCAATCCGCAAAGCAGTTTTAGGATGAGTTTGAAACAAACTATCCAATCGACCACCGAGCAAAGGGTTGATGATAAACATGTGCGCTGTTGCCGGATGTGCCTCGGCAGCTTCATTAACGTGCGCCTTACTGCCCATAGCAATTTTTTCCAACGCTGATGCCAACCACAATGGATTGCCGCAAATTTCAGCCCCGCCCTTGTCTGCTGAAAATTCGCGCGTGCGAGAAATCGCCATCTGCACAATCATTGCCCCCATTGGCGCTAAAAACATCATTGCCAATGTACCAATAAGCCCAAGCGGATTATTGCGCCCGCGACCAAAAAACATGGCAAAGTTTGCCAACATGGAAATCGCCCCTGCCAATGTTGCGGTAATGGTCATAATCAGCGTATCACGGTGTTTAACATGAGCCAATTCATGCGCCATGACACCGGCTAATTCTTCGCGGCTCAAACTGGCAATCAACCCCGTTGTTGCCGCAACCGCAGCATGTTCAGGGTTTCGCCCCGTCGCAAAGGCGTTGGGCTGGTCTTCCTCAATAATAAAAACCTTCGGCATCGGTAATTCAGCCTGCCGGGCCAGGCGTTCGACCAATCCGTAAAACGCCGGTGCCGAACTTTTATCAACCTGACGGGCATTGTGCATTTTCAACACCATGGCCCCAGAATTCCAATAGGCAAATACATTTGTGCCAACAGCAAAAACAAAGGCTAAAACCATGCCCATCTCACCACCAAGCAAAAAACCGACAGCCAGAAACAGCCCCGTCATTGCCGATAATAAAAGTCCAGTCTTTACAGTATTCATGCAGTCAAAATCCTTGATTGAAAAACGTACCTGCCATATATGATAGCAGCAATGCGGTTTTTCAAACTGCCCTTATAAGCCGATGAGCGCCAACATGCAAAAAAACTTGCCGCAAAAGCCTTTAAATGCCGAGCAAATAAAAGCTCAAGCAAAACGCGCCTTAAAAGAAGCCCAACAACGCCGCGAACAAACCACTGAGCAAAAACTTGCCATTGAAAAAAATGGCCGTGATGGACCCGAAGCCACCCGCTTTGGGGATTGGGAGAAAAACGGTATCGCCTCAGACTTTTAAGCGACCTTATCAGCTTTCAGTTCTATGGCGCCGCGTTTATCCGATGCCAACCAGTTATCCAACAGACGATTTAACCAACTGACCACCGCGCTATCATATTTAAGTCGATCAGCAAAATGTGTTGCCCGTGGCCGCGCACCCGGCAACACCAAACGATGTTCAGCCTTCACCGTCCAACGATGAGTCATGGCTAAAGTGACTTCCGGATGAAACTGCAAACCTACAGCGGTATCGTTATAATCAAACGCCTGATTGGGAAATGCCCCTGGACCGGTTGCCAGCAACCGTGCCCCTTCGGGCAACCTGAACCCATCGCGATGCCATTGATAAACACATTTCGGCCACGGCCCAAACCGCTCAATCCCTGCTGGTGTCGCCTCAATGGGATAATACCCAATCTCAGCCTGATTTTCAGGATGGGGATAAACCTCTGCCCCCAAGTGGCGCGCCAGCATTTGCCCACCCAAACACAAGCCCAACAACGGCACCCCTTGTCTCAAAGGCACATCAATCCAGTCTATTTCGCGCTTAAGGCCTTCGATCGTTTCATCATCATAGGCACTCATCGGCCCACCAAAAATCACAGCTCCAGCATAATCATCAAGGCTTGATGGCAAGCTGTCACCCAAAATAGGACGGCGAATATCTAATTCAAACCCGCGCTGGCGTAAAAACAAACCAACGCGTCCGGGAACAGATGTAGCCTGATGGACAATGATTAAAATTTTAGGGTTCATGATTGACCTTTAAAACACTTTCCTAAAATCAGCAATATATCTTAAACTTTATAACTTCAGTTTTTTACTTCGGTTTCTGAAACAAACGTACAATCGGCATCATCAACGCCTTTGGCATAAATTTGGCAGACCAGACCGTCAGCAAATTCATGATACCGGGCACCACAACTTTATTACCCGCTTTAAAGCCGGCCCAGCCATCAAGCGCCACATCATGAGCCGATTTTGGCCCCATCATTTTATATACCAGCCGTTTGGTATCCATATTCGCATTAGCCTGAAACCCCGTATCAACAGGGCCAGGACACAATGTCATCACCTTGATTTTCGTATTGCGCAACTCATTGGCTAAACCGTCAGAAAATGATTGCACATAGGCTTTACTGGCATAATAAACGCTCATATAAGGCCCCGGCATAAAGGCGGCAACCGAGGACACATTAATGATCCCGCCCGTTCCACGTTCAATCATTTGCGGGACAAAACGCAAACAAATCTTGGTCAGTGCTTTAATGTTTAAATCAATAATGGCCATCTGTTTTTCAATCGGCAGTTTTGCCGTTTCACCAACCAAACCAATACCGGCATTATTGATAATAATATCAGGCACAATGGCACGTTCTTTTAAATCGGCAACCAATTTATCCACCGCCCCGTCAGCGGCCAGATCCATCGGCAAGACGATGGTTTTAGTTTCATTCCTGGTCATTTCCATGCCGGCAATACGGTTAAGCTCATCACCACTGCGCGCCACCAAAATCAGGTCGTAGCCATCATTGGCCAACAATTCGGCAAACGCTTTACCAATGCCGCCCGATGCCCCTGTTATCAACGCTGTTTTTTTTGTCTGCCCACTGTTCATTACACGACCTACTTATACCTTAAAGATAAACCATTGCATTTATGGCGCTCAATATGGACAATAACCATGCAAACAACAAGGCGACACTCTGACATCACGCCAAACCACAAGAAAGCAAGACAAATGAGCGGATCAAAAAACACCTATCTATTGGCCATAGACCAAGGCACCACCTCATCACGCGCCATTATTTTTGACCAAAACACACAGCCCATCATTCAGGCCCAGCAAGAGTTTGCCCAGCACTTTCCAAAGTCAGGCTGGGTAGAACACGACCCGCAAGACATTTGGCAAACAACCATCGACACCTGCAAACAAGCCATCGCCAAAGCAAATATCACCGCCAAAGACATTGCAGGCATCGGCATCACCAACCAGCGCGAAACCACCATCATTTGGGATAAAGCCACGAGCAAACCAATTTATAATGCCATTGTCTGGCAAGATCGCCGCACCTCCCAAACCTGCGATCATTTAAAAGCCAAAGGTTTGGAACCCGCCATCACCGCCAAAACAGGTTTACTGCTTGATCCCTATTTTTCAGGCACCAAAGTCGCTTGGATTTTAGACCATGTTGAAGGCGCAAGGGCTAAAGCTGAACGCGGCCAATTATTATTTGGCACAGTCGACAGCTTTATCCTTTGGCAGCTCACATCTGGCAAAACCCATGCAACCGATGCCACCAACGCCGCACGTACCATGCTTTATAATATCAAGACGGGCCAATGGGACGATGAGCTTTTAGCCATGCTTAATGTGCCAAAATCTATTCTGCCTGAAGTCAAGGATTCAAGCGCCGATTTTGGCACAACTGATCCCAAACTTTTTGGCGGACCCATCAATATTTACGGCATAGCAGGCGATCAGCAAGCTGCAACTATTGGACAGGCTTGTTTTAAGCCAGGCATGATGAAATCAACCTACGGCACAGGCTGCTTTGCCATTCTCAATACGGGCGATGAAATGGTATCGTCTAAAAACCGCCTGCTCACCACCATCGCCTATCAATTAAACGGCAAACCAACCTACGCCCTTGAAGGCTCAATCTTTATTGCAGGTGCTGCGGTTCAATGGCTGCGCGATGGTTTGAAAATTATCGATGATGCCAGCCAAACGGGCGACATGGCAGCCAAAGCCGACAACGAGCAAGATGTCTATCTTGTCCCTGCCTTTACGGGCCTTGGCGCGCCCTATTGGGATGCCCAATGCCGCGGGGCCATTTTTGGTCTCACCCGTGGAACCGGTCCCAATGAATTAGCTCGCGCAGCTCTAGAAGCGGTGTGCTATCAAACCCGAGATCTCATCACCGCCATGAAAGATGATTGGCCATCAGGTCACCAGACAACTTTGAGAGTAGATGGCGGCATGGTCGCCTCAGATTGGACCATGCAATTTTTAGCTGACATCATAAATGCCGATGTTGACCGCCCGAAAATTTTAGAAACCACCGCTTTAGGTGCGGCCTATCTGGCAGGTTTAAAAGCTGGCATTGTGCCAGACCTTCAAACCATTTCAGACAATTGGAAATTGCAACACACTTTCAAACCGCAAATGAACGATCAAACCCGCGCCCACAAATATGCCGGCTGGAAAGACGCCGTCTCACGCACATTAAGCAGATAGTTTTTAGTCATTGACCAAAACAATCTTGCCGATATGGCTAGAGGTTTCCATCAATTCATGGGCTTTGCTGGCCTGTTCAAGCGGAAAAGTTTTGAACAATTGCGGTTTCACTTTTCCCGCTTCAATCAACGGCCAGACCTTTTCATAAAGCGCATCGGCAATAGCTTGTTTATCGGCTATCGAGCGGATGCGCAGGGTTGACCCTGTAAGCGTCAGCCGTTTGAGCATCACAGGCATAAAGTTCACTTCAGCCCTTGAGCCATGCAAAAATGCAATTGAAACAATCCGACCATTAACCGCTGCCGTTTTGATATTACGCTCAATATAATCTCCACCAACCATATCTAAAATCACATCAGCACCATGTTTATCGGTCACCGCTTTAACCTCGGCTACAAAATCCTGCTTACGATAATTAAAGCACTTTTCAGCCCCCAATTTTTCAGCAAAGGCACATTTTTCAACTCCGCCTGCGGTTGCGAACACCCGCGCGCCAAAAGCTTTGGCCAATTGAATGGCTGTGGTACCAATACCGCTGGTGCCGCCATGTACTAAAAACACTTCACCTGCTTTAAGCTGGGCGCGATCAAATACATTGGTCCACACGGTAAAGAACGTTTCAGCAAGACCTCCAGCCTCCGCCATGCTTAAGCCCTTCGGGATGGGCAACGTGTTGGCCTCTGCCGCCACACAATATTGCGCATACCCACCGCCAGACACCAACGCTAAAACCTCATCACCAATATCAAACCTTGAACACCCCTTGCCCAAAGCCCTTACAATGCCAGCCACTTCCAGCCCCGGCGTTGTTGGCGCACCGGGTGGGGGCGGATAAGCCCCCTGCCGCTGCAATATATCAGGGCGATTAATCCCTGCGGCTTTTATTTCAATAAGAACTTCATTTTCACCCGGCTTTGGTACGGGCAATTGATGGGGAGCCAAAACTTCAGGCCCACCCGGTTGCGTAATCTCGATCGCCACCATTTTATTTGCAATAGTCATAAACGCCAATAAGCCATAATACCCACCAGATGACAATTAGATTTACTTCAAATAATAAATGCCCCACAATTGTACCCAATTGATCCACATGATAATGACACAAACAAACAGGTGCCTTCTTATGCCTTTTGATGATGATAAAAAAAAGCAACGCGCAGCAATAACGCTCGCTGATGATTTATCCACCTTATCAGTTGAAGAATTAACCCACAGAATCCAGTTATTACAGGCAGAAGTCACCCGTGTTGAAACTGAAATCGTTAATAAAAAGTCAACAAAATCAGCCGCCGAGGGTGTGTTCAATCTGAAGTGAGTCAAAACGAAACGTGTAACATACTGACTTAACTCACTAAAACAAATAACTCTTTTTGAATTAG
>JALWJW010000076.1 GCA_026996935.1 Hyphomicrobiales bacterium | reverse complement strand
GAGTATTATAGAAGAAAATTTCTCGAAAAACTAAATCTCAGGAAATGGCCCTACACAAATTCCTAACTCACCCTTCCAACTTTCGCTTCACCGCCTCTTCCGCACTTAAATACGGTTCTTGAAGTTCTACGCTCCAGTAGCGCAATTCTTCTAGTGGGATGCGTTTGCCGGAGACGGCGCAGGTGACGAATTGGCCGGGGGCGATGAGCTGAAAGTCGGCATCGAGATAACGAAGTTTGGCCTCTGTGCCGCCAGCGAAGTTGTTTTCAAATCTATTCATAGCGCTTTTATAAGCAAATCAAAGCGGGGAAACAACTGTTAGTCCTGTTTTGACTTGCAATTTATTGGAATCAACTTTAAATGTTCCTTATTTGTTCTATTTGAGTTGGTTTGATATGGCTAAAGCTTCTTCATCGTTTGTTTGTCAGTCTTGCGGGGCGGTTTCTAATAAGTGGGCGGGGCAATGTGGCAATTGTGGTGATTGGAATTGCATTGTTGAGGAAGGGGCAGCCGCCCCTGTTTCGGGTGCTAAAGGTGCTCGAATGCCAAAGGGGCGTGTGTCTCGGTTGGTGCCACTTAAAGGCAGCAGCCCGGCGCCCAAGCGTGTCACCACGGGCATTGCCGAGCTTGATCGCGTTTCGGGCGGCGGGTTTGTGCCCGGCTCTGGTGTGCTGATTGGCGGTGACCCGGGCATTGGTAAATCTACCCTCCTCACTCAAGCGTTGGCGAAACTGGCCGACAAGGGCGAGCGGGTGATTTATGTTTCAGGCGAGGAAGCCATTGCGCAAGTGCGGTTGCGCGCCACGCGGCTGGGCTTGATCGATAGTGAGGTGATGTTGGCGGCTGAAACCAATGTTTCAGATATTATTGCCACCTTATCTGAAGGCAAGCCCCCTGCCGTTGTGGTGATTGATTCTATTCAAACCCTATGGTCACCTGTGATTGATGCCGCCCCCGGCACGGTTTCGCAATTACGCGCCGGTTCTGAAGCTTTGATACGGTTTGCCAAACAAAAAGAGCACAACAATTTTATTTGTTGGCCACGTAACCAAAGACGGGCAAATCGCTGGGCCAAAAGTTATTGAGCACATGGTGGATACGGTGCTTTATTTTGAGGGTGATCGCGGGCATCAATTTCGGATTTTGCGGGCGGTGAAAAACCGCTTTGGGCCGACCGATGAGATTGGCGTGTTTGAAATGTCTGAAGACGGCTTGCGCGAGGTTGCCAATCCGTCCAGCTTGTTCATTGGCGCGCGCGAGGCGGGCACGCCCGGCTCGGCGATTTTTGCCGGCATGGAAGGCACGCGGCCGTTGATGATGGAAGTGCAAGCGTTGGTTTCACCTTCTACTCTTGGCACACCGCGCCGTGCCGTTGTTGGCTGGGATAAAAACCGCTTGTCGATGATTTTGGCGGTGCTGGAAGCGCGCGCAGGCATTACGCTTTCATCGCATGATGTTTATCTTAATGTTGCGGGCGGCATGAAAGTGCGCGAACCTGCAGCAGATTTAGCTGTGGCAGCGGCTTTGGTTTCGTCTCTTACTGGCACAGCTTTACCGATTGATGCCATGTTTTTTGGCGAGATTGCTTTATCAGGCGCGGTGCGTGCGGTGGGACAGGCAGGCAACCGGCTAAAAGAAGGCGATAAAATGGGACTAAAACAAGCGGTAATTGCCGCGCGGACCAAGATGCCAAAGAACAGTGGCATGGTGACGAAAGAGCTGGAAGACTTAGGCGCGCTGGCGGGGTGGGTTTCGACGTTGGAATAAAAGTTTTAGGGTTGCACTTGGTTTGTACGTTGTGCGCGTTAGCTAGAGACAAGCAAATGTTGAATTTAACACCGCGACATATGGTTATTGTGTAAAACGTGTGAAAGGCTGGAAATTGCCATTAATATGCGCTAGAGGAAAGTCAGACTTTTTGTTTACCTCTCATTAGGAAATGTTCCCATGGAAGTTACGTGGTTTGATTTGGTCGTTGGTGGCCTGATGTTAATTTCAGGATTGCTGGCGTTAATGCGCGGTTTTACCCGCGAAATCACCTCACTTGTTGCATGGGGCGGGGCTGCACTTGCTGCGTTCATCGCAATTAAAACACCTGAATTGGTTGCACAAGCCCAAGTTTATATCAAACAAGACCTGGCAGCACTCATTGCGGTTGGCGCGGGTGTGTTTTTAATTGTACTGATTATTCTGTCTTTAATTTCCATCCGTTTTACTGACTGGCTGCTGGATTCATCTCCCGGGGCTTTTGATCGCTCGCTTGGGTTTTTATATGGCTTGACCCGCGGGTTGGCCGTGGTGATGATTGCCTATCTTTTCTATATTTACTTTTTTCCCGAAAACCGCCGCCTTGATGCCATTCGCACAGCTAAAACGCTGCCGGCAATTGAACAGGTTTCACTTAAATTTCTTGATGCTGCCGAACCGTTAATGGGCAGTGACCTGGCAGAGATTTTAAAATCGAAAACTTATACATATGTTCGTAAGAACGGAAGCCCACCGCCTGTTCCTGCACCACCGGGCGCGTCCAAGTCAGGGCCGGCCAAAAAAGAAAATGGTTATAATTCCAGTGAGAAAAAAGTTTTAGATCAACTCATTGAGAACACTCAAAACAAGCCAAAAACAAACTAAGCTATTTGTTAAAATATTGGAACCTTGCGTCATGGACAGCAATCATACCGCAGATCAAACCAGTTCAATTCTAAACGATGACTTTGATCTTGATGGGGATTTGTTACGCGAAGAATGCGGCGTGTTCGGCATTTTTAATCAAAAAGATGCCGCCGCTTTAACGGCTCTTGGCTTACACGCCCTGCAACACCGCGGCCAGGAGGCGGCTGGTATTGTGAGTTTTGATGGCAAAAACTTTAATGCAGAACGGCGTATCGGGTTGGTTGGCGATCACTTTACCAAACAAAGCACCATTGACCGATTAAAAGGTCATGCCGCAATTGGCCATGTGCGATACTCTACAACTGGCGGCAGTGTTTTGCGCAATGTGCAGCCGCTTTTTGCAGATCTGGCAACTGGCGGTTTTGCTGTTTGCCACAATGGCAATTTAACCAATGGCATTGCGCTGCGCGAAGAATTGATTGGTGAAGGTTCAATCTTTCAATCAACCTCAGACTCTGAAGTCATTTTACATTTACTGTCAAAGTCACGCAAAGTTCGTTTTACCGATCGCTTTGTAGAAGCTATTCGCCGGCTTGAGGGGGCCTATTCCCTCATTGCCATGACCAACAAAAAACTTATTGGGGTCCGCGATCCACTGGGAATTCGCCCGCTGGTTCTGGGAGAATTAAATGGTTCTTACGTTTTAGCCTCAGAAACCGTTGCTTTTGATATTATTGGTGCAAAATTTATCCGCGAGATTGAGAATGGTGAACTGGTAATCATAACCGAAGATGGCATTGAGTCCTTGCGGCCCTTTCCAAAGCAACCTGCCAGACCGTGTATTTTTGAATATATTTATTTTTCACGTCCAGATAGTATTTTGGGCGGGCGCTCGGTTTATCAGGTGCGCAAACAAATGGGGCGAGAATTGGCGATTGAACTGCCTGTTGAAGCCGATGTTGTGATCCCTATTCCTGATTCAGGGGTGCCGGCTGCGCTTGGTTATTCTGAGCAATCAGGTATTCCATTTGAACTTGGCATTATTCGCAATCATTATGTTGGGCGGACCTTTATTGAACCCACACAACAAATTCGCGCTTTAGGGGTTAAGCTCAAGCATAATGCCAACAAACCTGTGATTGAGGGAAAACGTGTTGTGCTGCTGGATGATTCAATTGTTCGCGGCACAACATCGGTTAAGCTTGTTGAAATGATGTATGAGGCAGGCGCCAGTGAAGTGCATATGCGCATTGCCTCTCCACCGATTAAATTTCCTGATTATTACGGCATTGATACGCCCGAGCGAGAAGCCCTTTTGGCTGCGACCATGACCTTGGAGGAAATGGAAAAAGCAATTGGCGTTACCAGTTTAGCTTTTATTTCTGTTGATGGTATTTATCGATCGGTTGGTTATGACGGGCGCAACGACGCGCAACCACAATTTACCGATCATTGTTTTACCGGTGATTATCCAACACCGTTGACAGATCAAGGACAAGACGAGCCATCCAAGCAATTATCGCTATTAGCTGAAGTGGGCTAAATCGACCCTAATTTAAGAGATATAAAATGACAAAACTCCTTGAAGGAAAAACAGCGCTGGTAACGGGCGCATCGCGCGGCATTGGTTATGCCATCGCCAAAGTGCTTGCCGAACAGGGTGCACATATTATTGCGGTGGCGCGAACAGTTGGCGGCCTTGAAGAGCTTGATGATGAAATTCAAAAAATGGGATCAAGCGCAACACTTGTGCCGTTGGATGTATCAGACTTTGACGGTTTGGACCGCATGGGAAAAGCCATTTTTGATCGCTGGGGCAAGCTTGATATTCTTGTTGGCAATGCTGCTGCCCTTGGCATCACCACACCAATTGGCCATATCAGCCCGAAAAAATGGGATACAACGATGGCCGTTAATATTACGGCCAATTGGCGGCTGATCCGGTCGATGGATTTATTGTTACAAAAGGCTGATGCCGGGCGCGCGGTATTTTTAACCTCTGATATAGCAGAAAAATGCACCGCTTATTGGGGGCTGATGGCAACATCAAAAGCTGCTCTTGATGCGCTTGTCAAAACCTATGCAGCCGAGAACAACACCACCAGTGTGACAGCAAACCTTGTCAGCCCGTGCCCGATTGCAACTGCCATGCGCTCTAAAATCATGCCCGGTGAAGACAAAGACACACTTCCAAAACCAATGGACCTGGCCCAAGCAATGCTGCCACTATTTACCGGCGAACTTGAAGGTAATGGTGTGACATACCGCTTTGATGGCAAAAAACTAAGCACTTGAATCAATTTTTTTAAACTGAACCTTTTCAGGCGCTTGCAGATATCTGGTTAGGGTCGTTCGCGGCCGTGTAGGTTTTTCTTTTTGGTTGGTGCGTATGGGTTATCGCCTCCGCGCAAGTGGATGCGTATTGGTACGCCACGCATTTTAAAATCAGCTCGCAAGCCATTGACCAAATAACGTTTATAGCTTTCTGGTAAATCATCCGGTTTTGAACAAAACAGAGCAAAGGTTGGCGGGCGCGGGCGGGTTTGAGTCATATAGCGCAGCTTAATCCGCCGCCCACTTGGTGCAGGTGGTGGATGTTGAGCTAATTGAAAAGCCAGCCATTTATTAAGCTGGGCTGTCGTGATCCGTGTGTTCCAGGTTTTATAAATGTCCATTACGGCCGGTAAAATACGGCCAATGCCTTTACCCGTTTGGGCAGAAAGGGTGAGCAAAGGAACGCCCGCCATTTGTGGCAAGAGACGTTCAACCTCTAACTGTAATTCTTTTAACTCACCTGATTTATCTTTAATCAGATCCCATTTGTTTATGGCAATTACCAGCGCCCTGCCCTCACGTACGATCAGGTCGGCAATTTTCAGGTCCTGCTTTTCAAGCGGTACAGTTGCATCGATGAGCAGAACCACCACTTCGGCAAATTTTACCGAGCGCAAGCCGTCAGCCACGGAAAGCTTTTCCAGCTTTTCTTTAACACGGGCTTTTTTGCGGATACCGGCAGTATCCCATAGAGCGATTTTTCTGCCCTTATATTCCCAGTCCACTGAAATCGCATCGCGGGTGATCCCTGCTTCGGGCCCTGTCAGCAAACGATCCTCACCAATCAGCGCGTTAATCAGAGTTGATTTACCGGCGTTGGGTTGGCCAACAATGGCAAGACGCAAAGGACGATCTTCAATTTCATCTTCTGCTTCAAAATCTGTTTCGCCAAACTCGTCTTCAGCCGCGGCTAAAATTTCAGCTTCTTCCTGAATTCTTTGTTGTTCAATTGCATCAGCTTCATCAACCATATCGCGCAATTGGTCATATAGTTCGCTTAGGCCAATGCCATGGGCGGCTGAAAAAATAATTGGTTCGCCAAGACCTAATGACCATGCCTCATATACACCGTCTTGCGCTTGTTTTGATTCAGCTTTGTTGGCCAGCAAAATAACCGGTTTTGAATAGCGGCGCATAAGAGAAGCAAAATGCTCATCCATTGGCGTAATACCGGCGCGAGCATCAATGACAAACAAAATAACATTGGCTTGCTCAATGGCAATTTCGGCCTGTTTACGCATTCGTGCTTCAAGCGAGTCTGTGCCAGCTTCTTCAAGACCGGCGGTATCGATAATTTTGAACTTTAAATCAAACAATGTGGCATCGCCTTCACGACGATCTCGCGTTACGCCGGGTGTGTCATCGACCAAAGCAAGCTGTTTACCGACTAAACGGTTAAACAAGGTGGATTTACCGACATTAGGCCGGCCAGCGATTGCAATTTGAAACGTCATAAACTTTTACCTAAGAGCCAGTAAATTGGCTTTATCATCCAGCAGGTATATCGTATTTCCCGCAATAACGGGTGCGATAAAATATCCACTGCCAGCTTCGCGCGATTTGATTATTTTTCCTGTTTGTGGAGATATAGAAACAAGGGCACCTTTATTGGATACGACAAGCAAACGCCCGCCACCCATAACCGGGCCTGACCATGTGCCTTTTGATGATAAATTGACCACCCACTTCACTCTACCGGTTTTTTTTGTCACCGCGGCCATGCGCCGGCGCTGCGAAATCACAAAAATATACTCTCCAGAAACCCAGGGTGTTTGATTACCGGCAAAGTCGCGGCTCCAAATTTCTTCACCGCTTTTCAGGCTAAAGGATGCCAAGCGTCCAGATGACCCAATGGCAAAGACCTGCCCCCCAGAAATAACGGGACGACCTGAAATGTCG